>DASXTW010000161.1:0-8992 GCA_036505215.1 Actinomycetota bacterium
GAGTGGGTCTTCGAGCTCCTGCGACCGGTCGGGATTCCCGATCGCATCATCGGGTACCTCGGCGACCTGATGGGTCTCTACATCGGGGCCTACGCCTTCGAGGAGAGCCTGGGGTTGGCCTCCCCCACCGGGGAAGTCCTGCCGCCGCACGAGATCATCGCCTTGTTCAGGGACTACATCCTGTCGCTGCCCCCCGACCGTTTCCCTCACACGCTGAGCGCGGTCGACGCCCTCTTCAGCGGCGGTCCGGAAGAGCGCTTCGAGTTCGGACTCGACATCGTCGTCAGGGGCTTGGAGACGTACGCTCGACCGGCCGGTACGCACGAGGGTGAGCCGGCGTGACCGGATCAGCGGATGCTGGTGAAGCGATGGTGACGCGGCGCGTCGAGGTCAGGACGCCTCAGGCCCCGTCCGCGATCCTGATCGACCTGGCCCTGTTCTCCGTGGCCTTGATGTGGGCCTCGACGTTCACGTTGTTCAAGATCGCCTGGCGGGACATCGACCCAGTCGCCTTCACGGCTCTGCGGTTCGCCGCGATGTTCGCCTTCTCGATGGCCGTTCTGGTCCTCTCCAGGAGCCGAGTCCGGCCGCGCCGGTCGGATCTTCCGGTGCTCGCCGCCTCGGGACTGACCGGTTATTTCCTGTACCAGATGGGGTTCATCCTCGGGCTGGACCGGACTTCTGCCCTGGCCAGCGCAATCCTCATCTCGACCCACCCCATCTTCTCGGTGATCTTCATGTGGCTGGCCCGAAGGCAGAGGCCCACCACTCTGCAGGTTGGCGGCGTGCTGGTGGGGCTCCTCGGAGTGGCGGTGTTCCTGCGGGCATGGGACGCGTTTGCCGCTGCCCGGCTGGGCGACCTGTTGTCCCTCGGCGCGGCTGCGGCCTTCGGCGCCTACGGGGTCATCAACCAGCCTCTCACCGCCCGCTACCCGTCACGCGAGCTCATGTCGTACGGCCTGGCCCTCGGTGGCCTCCTCATCACCCTGGTCGGCATCCCCGCTATGGCAACCCAGGATTGGGGAGCCGTGAGCCTGCCGGCCTGGGCGATTCTTGGCTATGCCGTCGTCGGCCCGGTCTATGTCGCATATGCCCTCTGGAACTGGGCCATCCGTCACCGCGGGATCCCACGGACCGTCGTGTACGGGTTCCTCGTTCCCGTTCTGGGCGGAGCGATCGCCGTCCTCGCCCTCGACGAGCGTATCGGGATCGTGCAGGTGATGGGGGTTGTCCTGGTGGTGGCCGGGCTGCTGGTCACCCGCATGAGCCGAGAGGCTCCGGCCAGACCGAATGCCGAGGCGGTTCATTGATCGAACTCACCCGCGCGCAAGCCCCCGCTCCGCGAGAGCCTCGTCCACGACCTGGAAGAACCGCGACATATCGATCGGCTTGGTGAGGTATCCCCTGGCCCCGGCGGCCAGGAGCTTCTGGACCTGGCCCGGGGTGGCATCCGCGCTGATCACGATCACCGGGATGCCCTGAGTCTTCGGGTCGGCGTGGAGGTGTCGCAGAAGCTGCTCCCCGGGCATGTCGGGGAGATGCAGGTCGAGCAGGATGAGGTCGGGTCGGTGCTGACGAGCGATATCCAACCCCAGGCTCCCCTGCATGGCAGTGAGCAGGATGAGGCCGGGCCGGTGGTCGAGGGCTCGTTCGATGAGCTTGAGGTTGGCCAGATTGTCCTCGATGTACAGGAGCGTGTGTGAGCTCAGAGAGGATTGGGTGGCGACGCGCTCCCCGTCCTCCCTCTCCTCACCCGTGGTCCAGGGTGCCTCGGAGAGAGGCAGCTCGATGAAGAACGTGCTCCCATGACTCGGCACGCTTTTCACCCAGAGGCTCCCGCCCATGGCCTCCATGAGCCCCTTGGAAAGGGCCAATCCGAGGCCCGTGCCCTCCACCCCGGTGGCCTCCGCCCCAAGCCGCTCGAAGGGGACGAACAGGCGGTCTATCATCTCGGGCGGGATCCCCGCACCCTGGTCGGTCACCTCGACCCGCAGCCCGTCTCCGATGAGATCTGGGCACCGAATAGTGACCCTTCCTCCCGGACGGTTGTACTTGACCGCGTTGGACAGCAGGTTCAGCAGGACCTGCTTCAGCCGCTGGCGGTCGGCCTTGACGTGGCGAGCGGGCGGCCACGAGTCCTCGGCCTTGAGCTCGATGCCTTGCTCGGCGGCGAGCGGCTGGATGAGGTCGATGGCCTCCCACAGCGCGTCCGCCAACACGATCGGCTCCAGGGAGAGCGTGATCTTCCCGGACTCGATCCTGGCGATATCCAGGATCTCGTTGATCAGATCGAGGAGGTGCCTCCCGCCCTTCAGTATCTGTTGCACGCTATCCCGGTGCCGGGGTTCGAGGCCGTCCATCTCCAAGAGCTGGCCGAACCCAAGGATGGCGTTGAGGGGGGTGCGCAACTCGTGGCTCATTCGGGAGAGGAACTCGCTCTTGGCGCGATTGGCCCGCTCGGCCTCCTCCCTCGCGGCGTGCAGCGCCTCCTCCGTGCGCTTGCGTTCGGTGATGTCCACGGCCATCCCGTAGATGAGGCCCTCGTCGAGGACCGGCCGGTAGCTCCCCATCAACCAGCGGTACGTCCCGTCCTTGCAGCGGGCCCGGATCTCCTGGTTGACGACCTCGGTGGGGCCCTCCGCGACGCCCTGGATCGACGCGCCCAGCATCCCGAGATCGTCCGGGTGAACGAACTCGAAGAACGGGCGGGACAAAAGCTCCTCCTCGGTCCAGCCGAGCAGCCGCTGGTATCCCGCGCTCACCCGTTTGAAGTGGCCATCGAGTCCGGCAACGAAGATGAGGGCGAGCGGGAAGGCGAACAGCTGCGCGTTCTGCTGCTCCACTGACCGTCGATCGGTCATGTCGATCGCGTAGCCGAGGAACGCGTCCACAGCGCCGGAATCCTTGTACTCGACATGTGTTCGCGCGTGCAGCCAGCTGTAGGTGCCGTCCTTGCGCAGGAACCGGTAGTCCCGCTCGACCTCGGTCTCCCCGCGTGCGAACGTCTGCTCCTCGGCGACGAACGAGTCGCGCTCGTCCGGATGCACGCGGGCGGCCCAGAAGCCGGGAACGCCGACCACTTCCTCGGGGGAGTAGCCGAGGATCCGCTCGATGTTTGGGCTCACGTAGCTGACGACGCCATCGGCCGTTTGCCGGAAGATCACGGTCGGGCCGGTGGCGATCAGATACTCGAGGAGGGGCTGCTGGTCCACAGGTCCCCTCGGCAGAGAAGGCTGGCGACTCAGCATGGGCTCACCGCGTAGGCCGTATCGGTTGTCCGCGGAGCATCCTTGAGAATCCGTCGGATTGATGCCCGAGAGCGCCCAAAGGTGGGGAGCGGGTAGGTACGGCGGTTGACAAACGCACCGGCGCACCATACCATCTGGTCGGTATGGCACACCAACTAGTTGGTTTGGACGAGGCTACTGCCCGCTGGAGAGGCTCGGAGAAGAGGGAGCGGCTGCTGGCTGCCGGGCGGCGCCTGATCCTGGAGAAGGGGTTCCCGGCGACGACCGTCGACCAGATCTGCGAAGCGGCTGGGGTGACGAAGGGTGCCTTCTTCCACTACTTCGACAGCAAGGAAGCCGTGGGGAGGGAGGTCATCGAGCGCTTCGTATTCGACCTGGTCGAGACGTTTCGGGGCGGGCCCTTCCGCCACCTGCCCGATCCGTTGGAGCGCGTCGACGCCTACGTCGACTTCACCATCGAGGTCTGCACGCAGGCGATCCTGCGGGACGGGTGCATCCTCGGACTGTTCTCCCAGGAACTCGCTCAGACGAATCCCGACATCCGTGCCGTCTGCGAGCAGAGCTTTCGAGCCTGGGCCGAGGACCTCAAGAGCCTTCTCGACGAGGCCGCCGCGGGCCGGAAACCCGCCAGCCCGTTCGACTCAGAGAGCCTGGCCGAGCAGTACATCGCCATCGTTGAGGGCGCGCTCATCGTGCGGAAGGCATACCAGGATCCCCAGGTGATCGCCCGGGCGCTGAACCACTTCAGGGATTACGTGAGGCTCCTCCTCACAACGGCTTCGAGCCGCAGACGAAAGGAGAGACGATGAGGGCACCGGCACAGGGACACGACGAGGTGCTCATCCTCGCGCCTCGGGAGGAGATCTGGGCCATCCTGGAGGACTCGACCCGCCTTCCCGAATGGACAACGGTTCTGCGAACGACTGGAGCCCGCGAGTCGCCCGGTTCCGTCCGTGAATGCCAGGTCAACTTCGAGGGCAAGACCGGGAGCGTCGTCGAGCGCTGCGTCGAGTCCGATCCCTGCCGGAGGATCGCGTGGGTCATGGATCACGACACCTTGGGCTTCTCCCGCATGCTGTCCGACTTCGGGTTCTCGTTCACGCTGACGCCCACGGTCGACGGCGAGACCTTGGTGCGTACCGAGACCTATTACAGGCCACGTACCCTCCTCGCGAACGTGATGAATCTGCTTCTCATGAGGCGGAAGTTCCGCGCTGCGCGCCAGCGCTTCCTGGGAGGCCTCAAGGCCCTGGCCGAGTCAGCCCGAGAGGCTAGGGCCGGCGGAGCGAGATGACCATGTTGCCCACCCGTGTGGCCAGGACCTGCTCCCCCGGTTGGAGTCCCTCGGGGACGCCCTCGGGGCCCAGGCGAGCCTGCTCGACGGACCGGTCGGGGAACGTCACGGCCACGTCGTAGTAGGTCACGCCGTGAAGCTCGAAGGGCCTCACCTCCAGGACGATCGCCTCCTGCTCGCCCAGCATCGCCGCCAGCTTAACCTGCGGCCTCCAGGGACCTGCGCACGTCGTCCTCGACCTCGGCCCAGGAGAACAGCCGTCCCAGTCGGACCCGTACGTGCCCAGGTTCCAGGATCGCCTCCACGACGCCGGGGATGTCGAAGAGTGCCCGGAGGATCGGCTGGGAGCCAGCCATCCGGCCGCTCTCGGCCACCAGCCGGGGGCCTCTGTAGGGCACGGGGAAGGTCCGGACAGGGTCATCCCGCTTCGAGGAAGCATGGCCCCACTCTTCGGCCAGGAGTCCGCATACCTGCCGTGTGATCGCCTCGGAATCGGAGCCGGGGAGGAGATTGAGGCGTGCTCGATACCGATGGAGATCGATCGACCGGATGCCCGGGATATCGAGCAGCCGATCGAGCGGATGCGGCGGCGTCGAGGGTGGGCACGTTTCGATCGTCGCCTGCGTCAGTTCCATTGAGGTGTGCAGACGCAGCACCGTCGGATTCGATGCCCGAGAAAGCACCCACGTGGTCACCGGCTCATCCGACCAGCTCGAACCAGCCGTCGGCCCGCAGCGGCAGGTCCTCTCGGAAGAGGACTCGGTTCCGCCTACCGTCCACCGCGACCTCCACCTCCCGGGCCGCCGAGGTGCCGCTCGCCGTGGAGACCCGGCCGGACCCCATTGGCGACACCCGCACCACGACCGGCCCCGGTTCGAATGGCGGCTCCAGGCGCACCGCGGTCACCTCTCCCAGCTTCGAGGACCGGAGCAGGCGATCCACTACCAGTAGGGAGCTGGGAGAGGCCGACCACGCAGCCCGGACGTCGGCGACGAGTTCCTTCCGCTCCCCGCCCGGCTGCCCGATCCACACCTCGACGCCGCCGCCCGTGGGGGTAGCCAGTACCTCAGCCCCATCCGACGCCCTCCATCGGAACCGGACAAGGTTCCAGTCCACGTCCACCACGTGATCCACCAGGAACACTTCGCGGCCGGTGTCCGCTTCGTGCAAACGCCCGAAGTACCGCCAGCCCATCGGGCCGGGGGCAGCCACGAACGTCTCCAGGAGCTCCTGGGAACCAATGTGGACGCGGTAGACGCCCTGCACGCCTGGGGATTGTGCCAGAGGATCGCCTGCAAACCCCGCGGGGAACGGTGGTGGCCCAGTTTGGCCGCGTGCCCTTCTTCGGCCAAGTCCAGGAGAGGATCGAAGATCGCGGATCGGCCCCACGCTTGGTACCGCGTCGATCTTGGCGGAACAGTTACACCAAGTAGAGCACCACCGCTACTTGCACAAGGGCACGATCAGCATGTTGACCAATCGAGCGACGTTGAGTGCGGTCATCGTCCGTTAGCCTCGGTGCGTTGCTCCGCTGGCCCGGTCCATCACCAGCGACCTGAGGCTCGTCGGACGTAGATGGCTTGTCCCGCCATCACGACGAGGATAGCGACGACCCCGAACAGGACGATGAGCGCTGGAATTGCGGCCGCAAGGTTGTCGTAGGTGTCAAGGATCATCCTGGGGGTCTCCGCGTCCGACCCCACGAAGTGAACGAATACGACGATCGCCCCGATGATGATCGCCGTCCCCAGCCAGTATGCGGCCCACAGTCTTCCGCGAAGGGTGAGCCACATGCCGCCCAGTAGGAGCACATACACCACGATCATGCTGACGGTGAAGGGGGTGAAGTCATGCTGGAACGGCCACCCACTGTGGTTCCAGTCAGGATTGAGTCCCCTGTCGACAACGAGCTGCCCCCGCACGGCGTGGTCCGCGAAATGCGCCGTTCCGAGAGCCACCGCGATCGTCGCCACGAGGACGAGCCGACGGCGAAGCTCGGCGTCTCGCGTCTGGCCACGATTGGCGGTCGGATCGCCGGGCACTGTCCCCTCCTCTCATCAGTTTACGCCCGTTACGGTATCGCCCGTTCCGTCAAAGGGCAAACCGACCGAGGTTGGCTCCCACGAGAGCTGGGGCTGGTCCAGAGGGGATGTAAACTTACAGACGTTATCTTATTCGGTACTGCGCGAGCAGGAGACACGCGACCGCCGGTCTGGTTAGAGGCACCCGGGCCAACCCGATGAACAAGGCGCCACGCAAACGGAATCCACGGGGCCAAGGCGAGAGGCTCCGCGGCGAGCTCCTCGAAGCCGCCACCGCGCTTCTTGCTGAGCTCGGCGACGCAGACAGGCTCTCTATACGGGCCGTGGCGAGGAGGGCCGGGGTTACTCCGCCCTCCATCTACCGCCACTTCAAGGACAAGCAGAGCCTTGTCTTGGCCGTTCTCGAGGAACGGTTTGGCGAGTTCAACCGCTTCCTTGCCGAGGCCGAAGCGGCAGCGAGCGACCCGTGCGACGCGCTCAGCCGCCGGTGCCATGCGTACCTGGAGTTCGCAAGAGAACATCCTGGACACTATCGGGTGCTATTCAGTACGAAGGTGCCTATGCCCTCTCTACGGAACGCTGGCCGGGAGCCCGCATCATCCGGCGAGCGCCCACGCGCGGGAGCCATCTCGTTCTTCGCACTCGTGGAAGCTATCCAGCGCTGCTTGGACGCGGGCGCCGAGTCCGATCACGACAGCTCCTTTCTCGCCGTGGAGCTGTGGACCGTGCTTCACGGCGTCGTGGATCTCCACATCACCTATCCGGATTTACCTTGGCCCCCGGCCGAAGAGATCACGGATGCAGTGCGTACCCAGGCGGGGCTCGGCAAGTCTGGGCCTTGAATGGGACCGTTCGTGCCCGGGGCCGGGCGCACACAGAATCCACACGGGAAGAAGGAGCCCTCGACCCGGTGATTCGCATCCGGTTCAGCCCGCAGGACCCTAGAAGATGTCGGCCGAGGTGACAGTGAGAGACCGGGCAGGTGCATTTCGAACCCGCTCGCGTGCGCAGACTGCAAAACGAAGCGGGTCCCGAATCCTGGGCAGTTTCTCAGCCTTTCGCTCCAAGATCCTCAGTAGGGGTCCCGCATCGACGCTCTTATTCCACTTCGCCTCCCCGACGAGTGCCGCCTCTCGAGACCTTCCGGCGAGGACGACTGCATCGATCTCCTCTTCGCCGGCTTCCCTCCACCAGCGCCCGATCGCCACCACGTCCTCCCCGAGGGCGCCCCCGGCAGCCAGCCGCCGGAGATGGTGACGAAACGCTTCCTCCCAGGCCTCCCCCATGTGGTCATCCAATTCAGTGAGCATGGCGTTGAGGACGGTCTTCCCTAAGCCTCGCTCGATTTCGGCACGGTAACGGTCAACGACCCCCAACCAGAAAGCGAGGAAGTTGTCCGAGATTCGATAGATACGTCTACGGCTCCGACGAGGGTCTTCGGTTACCGGCACGAGTCGCTCAATGAGCCGAAGCTCGATCAGCCGATCGAGGGTCCGTGCAGGTTCGGCCCGGACCGCATCCGCGATCTCGTTCTGAGCAATGGCATGGCCGCTCAGACGAGGACTCTTGTGTTCGCCGCCTGACGCGCGAAGCCGAGCGCTTCGAACCGATCGGCCGCCTGCCGCAGTAGCATGCGATCCCTTCTGACGATGCCAAGCGCTCGCAGCGCAAACAGCTGAAGAGCCGACTCCTCCTCTAGGAATTTGGCTGCTTCCTCCTCCAGGCGCGTCGTCTCGCCCAACGCGGCCAGGGCATCCAACTGGGTTGCCACCGCCGCCGGGAAGTACCAGACAGCTCGTCGCGGGATGACGCCCGTCCACGCCGAGAACAGCAGCCTGACCGTCGCGAGGTCGCGGCGGTGGAGCGCCAGCCTGATCCGCGGCGTGTCGATGATGGATCCGAACCCCTCCATGCCCAACCGGGCCGCCTCGTTCTCCAGCGCGCGGGCCTCCGGGTCGTCACCGAGCGCTGCACAGGCGGCCGCGCAAACGAGCAGGCTGCGAGCACCGCGAACGCATGGTGTTGCCAAACTCTCCTCGACCGCTGCGCGAGTGCGCGGGACGAGAGCTTGGATCGCCTCCCACTCTGCCAGCACTTCCTGGAACTCGATCTCCATGGCTACGGCATGGAGGCGGTGATGCGGGAAGAGCCTCCTGCTGAGCTCGTCGTGCTCTTCGATCACACGACGGGCGTCTTGAAGGCGCCCACACATGGTGAACAGCGCCGCCACGGACTCACGCAGCCTGACGCCGGCGTCCGGGTCGCTGATCCTTCGTTCGAGGTCGAACGCTCGCACAGCTACCGCAAGAGCGTTCCGGTATCGCCCGGCGGCGAACTCCCGGAGCCATCTCACGTTGTACGCGTCGATCCGAAGCGATGGGTCGTCGAGGTTCCGGGTTAATTCTTCA
>DASXTW010000162.1:0-14154 GCA_036505215.1 Actinomycetota bacterium
CTCTGCATCATCCTCTTGGCCTGGCGATTCATGCTTTCTCTCCCGCAGGGTCGGAGCGACTCGAACGCTCAACCGCCGGTTTTGGAGACCGGTGCTCTACCAAATTGAGCTACGACCCTCTGAGCAGGTCGAACTCAAGGGTGACGGCGACCTCGATCAGTATAGGCGGCGCCGGGCGGCCGGGCAAAGGAGCGGCCCGAATGAGCCTACTGAAGCCCCTTACGTGATCCGGCCTGTGGCCTGACCTAGACTTGGGCCGAGTCCCTCGCGCCGGCCCCGGATCGCGAGAAGACATGCAGCAGACGACCGAGCGGCCAATGGCCCCGGCCAGGCATGGGTTTTTCCGGCGGCTTCGCCTCCGAGGCGAAGGGGTGGCCGAAGCACGCGAACCGAGCTCCGACCCGGCGCCGCTCGGGCCTCCCACCGTGATCGACCTTCGGGACGACCTCCCGGCGACCCAGTGGCGCCTGGCGGTCTCCGAGCGGCTGGAGCGGCTGGAAACGGGGGTGTCCCTCGTCGCGCGAACGATGAAGCAGGCGTTCGCCGAGGTCTATCGTTCGATCGAGGACCTGCAGAGCGGGGGCTCGGCTCCCGGAGCCCCGCTCGAGCGGATCCTCGATGACTCCGTTTCCTCTCTCAAGGCGGCCGTAGACGATCTCGCCGAGTCCATCCACCGAGTTCCATACATCCTTGCCGCGGCCGCGGACGACATCACCGCGAAGCTGGAGATTGCTCCCACCGACGCGGGGCAAGAGCCCCGCCAGCCCCCGCTCAATCCTCCCGTCCAAGACCCCTGGATTGCATCGGATGCGCTCCCAGCCACCCCGTTCGAGTTGGAACCCGTCGAGGAGCAATTCGTCCCCATGGACGAAGATGCCGGCGAGTTCGATGCCAGGAAGATCTGGGGGTTGGAGGCCTAGGGATCCCGGCCCCTCATACGGTGGCCGCACGACCCTCGGCCGCAGCCAGTGGGCGTCGAGCCGCGCGCCACCACAGGAGGGCGATGGCGGTTCCACCCACGACGGCGCCGCCGACCGAGAACACGGCGTAGTGCAGGCGCTCGTCCGAGGCCAACCGATGGACCATCGAGCGCCAGTTCTTCTCCGGGATCTGCGCGATCACCCGATCGAGGAAGCCAGGCGCCGGCTCCGACAGGACCTCCCGCAGTGCGGCCAGCTCCAGCACCACGGTCCGATAACGCCCAAGCTCGGCTGTGCAGCTCAGGCACGAGGCCAGATGGCGCTCGACCTCCCCCGCCTCCCGCAGATTCCCCTCTGCCAGCTCGGGGAGGAGCGGACGGACCTCCTCACACCTCATCGCGAGCCTCCGCTCCGAACAGCATCTCCTTGAGCCGCCGGCGCGCGCGGTGAAGCCGAACCTTCACCGCTCCCTCCGAAGCACCGATCTGGTCGCCGATCTCCCGGCACGACAGCCCGTACACGTCCTTCAGGATGACCACCACCCGCAGGGACGGCGGCAGCGAGTCCAGGGCCTTGGTGAGTGAGTCTCGGTCCACGGCCTCCTCGGCGACCAGGGTCGCCGAGGGAAGCTCCCGAGACTCCTCGGGGGAGTCCTTGGCCAGCTCTCCGAAACGGCGGCGCTTGCGAAGATGACTCATCGCCGCGTTCGACACGATCCTGTACAGCCAGGTCTCGAACTGGGCATCGCCCCTGAAGCCGGCCAGACCGCGGTAGACCCGCAGGTAGGCATCCTGGGCCACGTCCTCGGCATCCTGCCGGTCCCCAACAAGTCGGAGGGCCTGCGTGTACACGTGCCGGTAGGTTCGTCGCACGACCTCCTCGTACGCTTCTGGGTCGCCTCGCCGGCATGCGGCGAGCAGCTCATGGGTCACCATGAGAACGCTCGGTTAGACCGCCCTACCCGCCAGCAAGTTACCCCGCGGGGAAGTCCAGGGGGGAATCAAGCGAGCTCGACCTCGGCCTCGCTGTTCTTGATGGGGAGCTGCCGCTCGCCCGCCCGGTCGACCTCCACCCATACGGACAGCCGCGCCCGCTTGGTGTTCGGGTCCAGGCTTTCCACCCGGCCCCTGGCCACGATCGTCTCGTCCATGAACACCACGGCCCGAAACTGGACCTTCATCCGCTTGAGCGCGCCCGGATCGCCGGCCCAATCCGTCACCGCCTTGACCAGGTGGGCCATGGTGAACATCCCGTGGGCGATGATCCCCGGGAACCCCACGCCGCGGGCGAAGTTGTCGTCCTGGTGAAGAGGATTCTGGTCTCCGGAGGAGTCGGCGTACGCCTTGACCTCTTCCCGCTTGACCACCTTCGAGAGTGAGGGAATCTCGTCGCCAACCTGGATCTGATCGAACGCCACTCTAGCCACGGCTATCGCTCCGCCGTTCCTCGAGAGATCAGCGTGGTCCGGGAGACGGCCACGCTTTCGCCCGAGGCATCCCTTATCTCTGCCTCGATCACCAGGTATTCGTGGCGGCCCTTCGCGTAGATGTCCGCGATCCGCGGCACCGCGGTGAGGACATCCCCCACGACAACCGGCCGGCGCCACTCGAACTCCTGCTCGCCGTGGACCACCATCATGTAGTTGAGCCCGAGGTCCTGGTCCACCACGACCTGGGCGCTGGACATGATCTGGACCTTCGTGATGAAGGTGGGCGGGGCGACCTGCTCGGGATACCCGGCTCCTTTGGCCGCCTGGGCATCGCGGACGATGGCGGCGTCCTCCTGGATGGCATCGGCGAACGCGAGCACCTGATCGCGGTCCACCGTGAGTTGGACCTCCTGGTATTCCTTTCCCTTGAGCGCCTGGTTGAGCGGCATCGCCTCACGTCCCCAGCAGGGCTCCGGCCACGGGTATGACGGCGCCCGAGATGTAGTCGGCCTCTGGGCTCGCCAGGAACAGATGGGCCCTGGCCACGTCCTCGGGCTGCCCGTAAGAGCCCAGGCCGATCATCATCAGCGCCATCTGGCGAATCTGCTCTGGGATCCCCAGATCCTCGCCCTCCTGCTTGGCCTGGGTCAGCCTGGTCTCGATGAACCCCGGTGCCACCGCGTTCACGTTGATGCGAAAGGGTCCGAGCTCCCGGGCCAGGGTGCGAGTGAGACCGACGACGGCACCCTTGGCAGCCGTGTAGTTGGCCTGGCCGGCGTTCCCCGTGAGGAATGCCGTCGAGGTGGTGAACGTGATCTTGCGGTGGTAGGTGGGCTGCCCCTGCTCCTGTTTCTCCTTCTTGGCCGGCTCTCGCAGGTACGGCATCGCGGCCAGCGATGTGTGGAACGCCGTCTTGAGGTTGACGTCCAGGACGAAGTTCCAGATGTCGTCGTCCATGTTGTGGAAGGTCTTGTCCCGGGTGATCCCGGCATTGTTGACCACAACGTCGATCTTCCCGAACTGCCCGGCGGCCCGCTCCATCATCTGCCGGGCCTGGTCCAGGTCCACCGTGTTCTCCGTGGAGACTGCGGCCTGGCCCCCAGCCTCCTTGACGAGCTGGGCAGTCTCCTCCGCGGGATCGGGATCCACGTCGTTGATCAGGATGACCGCCCCTTCCTGGGCGAACAACACGGCCGTGGCCCGGCCGATGCCGCGGCCGGCCCCCGTGATGACGGCGACTTTCCCTTCCAAGCGTCCCAAACAACTGCTCCTGAGGCGGCGGGATCAGGGCGACCCGGCGAAGCCGACCCGAAACGCCAGCCGTAGCCGCTCGCAACCGGCAATCCGAAGTGCAAGCATACGGCCGTGGCTACAAAGCGAGCGCCCTCCATCTCGGTCCTGGTGGTCGACGACCACCGTACCTTCGCCGAGGCCCTGGCCCTCGCCGTGCGCCTGGAGCGCGACATGGAGGCGCACGTGGCCGGGAGCGGAGCCGACGCCGTGGGGATCGCCGAGCGGGAGCGGCCCCACATCGTCCTGCTCGACATCGAGATGCCGGGGATGGGTGGGATCGAGACGATCAGGCGGCTTCGCGATGCATACCCGGAGGGGAAGGTCGTGGTGTTGTCGGCCCACGACGACGACCTGGTCAAGGCCCGGGCGGTGGAGGCGGGGGCGATCGGCTACGTCTCGAAGTTCACCCCGCTCACCGAGCTGCCCGACCTGGTGCGCAAGGCCCACAGGGGCGAGCCCATCCTGGACAAGCAGGAGCGAAGCCGCCTGCTCCGTCACCTCAGACACCGGCGTCACCAGGAGGCCACCGAGCGACAGCGGGTCAACAGGCTGACTCCTCGGCAGACAGAGATCCTGCAGATGCTGGCCGAAGGCGTCCCCACCTCGGAGATCGCCGGCCGACTCGGGATGAGCCCGCTCACCCTGCGGACCCACGTACAGAACATCCTGACCCGGCTGGGAGTCCATACGAAGCTCGAGGCGATGGCCCTTGCCATCCGCCACGGCAAGGTGAAGACGACCAGCTAGGGCCGCAGATCTGCTGCGGCCGTCGGTCGCTCAGCGGGTCTCGCGGTGCGGCGTGTGTGATCCGCACCACCGGCAGTACTTGCGCAGCTCGATCCGGTCGCGATCGTTGATGCGGCTCTTGACCGTGGTGTAGTTGCGATGCCTGCATTCGGTGCAGGCCATCGTGATCTTGGGGCGGTTGTCCGATTTCGCCATTCGTTTTCGTCCTTCCTCAGGTGCCGCTGGTAGCGGCGGGTGGACTCGAACCACCGACACAGCGATTATGAGCCGCTTGCTCTGCCTCTGAGCTACGCCGCCTCGCGTACAGAAGTGTACCGAGTTCGTCCGCCGCAATGACCTTTCGGGAGCTGGAGGCGGGAATCGAACCCGCGACCCCGGACTTACCATGCCCGTGCTCTGCCGACTGAGCTACTCCAGCGCTGCCGGCCAATGATACCGAACCGTGGAAAATGACTGGCGTGGGTCGGGGTGTTGTTCTCAGGCAGACAGGAGGGGTGCTGGTCGCTCTGGCGCTCTTGGCGGCCGCCTGCTCCTCGAGCACTCACCAGCGGCTGCTCCCTCGAGGGACACTCCACGTGAGGACCGATTCGGGAGCAGCCACGTTGAGCGTGGAGGTGGCGGCCGACGGGCGTGCCCGGAGCGTGGGCCTGATGGGCCGTCCTCGCCTCGCTCCCGACGCCGGGATGGTTTTCATGTTCGACGAGCCTGGGAGTGGGGGCTTCTGGATGAAGAACACGCTGATCCCGTTGTCCATTGCTTTCTGGGATCGGTCGGGCCGGATTCTGAAGATTCTGGACATGACGCCATGCAGGGCCGACCCCTGTCCCGTCTATTACCCCGGCGTGGTCTACGTCGGAGCCGTCGAGACGAACAGGGGTTGGTTTGCCGCTCACGGAGTGCGACCCGGCGACCGTGTCGCTCTCTCCGGCGGCTGACGCGCGCTCGGTGGCGGACTTCGCTACGGTTGGACGTGCGATGGATGACGACTGCGTGCTGTGCACGGCCGAGCGCGTCACGCCCTGGCACTTCGAGGACGAATCCTGCTGGGTGGCCGACTGCCTGGTGTGCGGGACCCCGATGGTGGTGTGGCGAAGCCACGGCCTCCCCGACACCGAGCTGGAGGAGCTGCTCCTGGATCGCCTGGCCGGAATCGCGGCCGCTCGCTATGGAGAGGGAGGCTTCTGGATCGACCCTGCTCGCCGCCGTATCCCGGATCACTGGCACGCTCACGCCCGTCCTGCGGGCGGGTTCTTCGATGTCGACAAGGAACAGCCACCCTGGTTTCAGCCGGCCGCGATTAGGCGCGACTGATGGCAACGGCGACCAAACGTCCCTATCTGATCCTCGGCCCGAAGGACCACGTGGTCCTGGGTGAGTCCGACTTCGGCATGCCCGGGCTCACCGCCATCGAGGCGATCGGCCCCTTCGTGGGCATCCAGGCATCGGGGCCGCTCATCACCGTGCACGATTCGGTCATCGACGCGGGGCTGGGCATCGGCCACCACCCTCACCGGTACAACGAGCGGCTGTTCTACATCGAGCAGGGCGAGCTCGACCATGACGACGCGCTCAACCACATCACGGGGCACATGGATACCGGCGACGTCGGCCAGTTCACGGAAGGCCGCCGCGGCATGATCCACTCCGAGTGGAACCACGGGGACGTCGACACCCGCGCCTACATCCTGGTGTATTCGACCGACCCCGTCCCTGATCGGACCGCCTTCACCGCCTTGCGGGACTCAGATGCTCCCCGATACGAGGAGGCCCCCGGCGTACGAACCAAGGAGCTGGTGGGGCCGCGCTCGCCCTTGCGGGTGAACGGCGACATCAGATTGTTCACCGACTCCCACCTGGAGCCTGGGGCCGTGCTCACGATCGAGCTGGCCGGCGGTGAGGGCGGGCTGGCCAGCGTGCGAGAAGGCGGGGGAGTCCGCATCGGGGACGACGAGGAAGGCCTGGCACGGGGCGCAACCCTTGTGGTCCCGCCGGCAGACCGGCCGCGTACGGTGAGGCTGCGCGCCGAGCAGCCCACCCGTGTCGTCCGCGTGGTCCACGGCCCCGGCCACGGGTTCGTTCGCGACACGCCCATGGCCGGCCGCGCCAGCGGGTAACGCGCACCGATATCATCACGGCTGAGGCAGGTCGATGCGCTACTTCAGACCCCCGTCGAATGAAAACTGGCGGATGGTCCGGGTCGTGGATGAGCCGAATCGGGTGCGTATCGATTGGTTCCCTCCGACCGAACTGGCAACCACGTGGAACGCCGCCATGCGATCCGTTCAAGCCCTTCGCGAGCGATCCGGCGTGCCCGACTGGCGCGAGGCTTTAGCAATCGGCCTTCTCCAGCCGGTCACTGATGCCCGTGTTGTCCTCCACTTGCAAGGTAACGTCCCCGACGTGGACCCTTTCTTTATCTGGGAACACAACGACGACTACGCGAACTCGGATGCGGTTGCTGTGGTTCGTCTTCACACAGACGGTAGCTGGTTGATGGGGATTGCCTGCCGCGTTCGGCCGCCGTGCGAGGAGAATGACCGGAACGATCTGCTCTTCTACATGCTGAACCAGATCGAGCAGTCCGACACGGACCCCCAGCCCGACGTGTCCGACCCTCCGTACGACGCTCAGCTGAGATCGGCGCTCGAAGCGCTGGACGATGCGTTTACGCGCAACAACCATATGAGGGCACTGGAAATAGCTGCATCGCTCAAACCGTACTTGCTGCAGGCCCCGTTATCGCGGCTGGCGATGGACCTGGCACTGGTTGAAGGCTGGGCTGCCAAACGGCGCGCTTTCGATGGGGACCCAGAAGCAGCCTCCCAGTCCATAGATCTCCTTCGCAAGGCTCTCGACGATATGGACGAAGATGTCTATCCAGAGATACGCAGCCGAGGCATGCAATGGCTGGCAGAGGCGTACGCCAAGCGCGACGCGGCGGGCGACATCGAGCGGTCCATCCGCGCCTACCAGGATGTGGTCCGTCTGACAGACGAGCCCACTACCAACCTGGCGTGGGTTCATCTTCGTATTGGTGTTCTCGAAGCACATCTTGGGACTCGGCTACCGGAGCCCTCGCGGAAGCGGGGCGAGTACACCTCGCGGGCGGTGGAGAGCTTCGAGCGGGCGGAGTCCATCTTCGAGGCGAGCAATGATCTCCCGGGACGGATCGAAACCACGATTGCAATAGCGGACGCCCTGCGCATGTCGGATGGTCCGGATGACCCCCGGCGCGCCGCCGACACTTACGGGCGCGCCTGGAGCCTGCTGACCGTGGGTGGAGCGCAGGAGGTGATGGCACGCGAGCGATGGATCGAAGTGGCGAGACACGTGCTTCTCTGCATGCGTGAGCTCGACGTACACCAGTTCGGTGAAACAGGGTCGAACTTCGTCCTCGGCCAGACTCGCGCCAACGGGCTGCTCCTTCGTCCTCTTCTGTCCACACGGGCGCTCACGCTCCATCCCCCGCAGGGATGGCCGACAAGGGCCGGTGGAGCTCCCGGAGACTCGACAACGCTCGAACTGGCGCTGGGCATCGCGCTGAGCCCAGACGTGTGGCTGGAGTATGTCGGCGGCACGTTACACCCACTCGCTGCGGGCAGTGTCGCCACGACGTCAGAAGCAGCGTCATGGCAAAGCGTCGTTCAGATGAACGTCGAGGTCGGTGACTTGTTTTTCGTCGTCCCCGGCGATACACCGGGCATGCAATGGGAGCTACGATTTCTCACCGAAGAGCAGCATCTCGACAGCTCGATCATCATCATGGTGCCTTCATCGAGTGACCCGGAGGCCCGGCAGCGCTGGGAGAGTGCTCGAGCCGGCGCATCGACTTTCGGTCTCGAATTGCCCCCCTACGATCATCAGGGCGCGTTCCTGAGGTTCGACAACAACCGTGGGCTGTTCTTGCGGCTTCCTTTCCAAACGATTTGGAAGCCGCGCGCACTCATTGCCGCGCTAGAGGACCTGATGTTGACGCCCGAAGACTACCGTCGCCAGCATGAGGAGTCTCTCCAGAAGCTGAGTCGTTTCGAGAAAGAGGGCAGGATCAGCCGCAACCCGTGATAGGCGGGCGACTCACGGAGAGGAACCAAAAAACTCGACCAAATTCATGCACGTGAGTTGTGGGAGGGGGAGGATTCGAACCTCCGTAGGCTACGCCGGCGATTTTACAGACCGCTCCCTTTGGCCGCTCGGGCACCCTCCCGGGTGATGAGCCGAGGATAGCATCCGGGTTCGATCGGCTAGATTATCGACATGGCCAAGGACCAGTTCTCCTTCGACGTCGTCTCCGAGGTCGATCAGCACGAGGTGAAGAACGCCCTCGACCAGGCCACCCGGGAGATCCAGACGCGGTTCGACTTCAAGGGGACCGGGACGGGAATGTCCATGGACGAGGACCTCATCGAGGTCCGGTCGAGCACGGAGAACCGACTCAAGGCCGCCGTCGACGTGCTCAAGGAGAAGTTCGTGCGGCGCAGCATCTCCCTCAAGGCCCTCAGAGCAGGGCCGGTCCTGCCCGCTGCGAAGGGCACCGTGCGTCAGTCCCTGCACGTCAACCGGGGGATCTCCGAGGACAAGGCCCGGGAGCTCACCAAGTTCATCAAGGGGTCAGGCATCAAGGTCCAGACCCAGGTTCAGGGAGACCAGCTCCGGGTGACCGGCAAGAAGAAGGACGACCTTCAGGAGGTGATCAAGGCCCTGAAGGAGAAGGACTTCGACATCCCCCTCCAGTTCACCAACTACCGCCCATAGCCCCGGCTACAGCTTCTCCGCGATCTCCCGCAGCCGCGCGATCCGCGCCTCCGTCGGCGGGTGCGTGGAGAACAGCCTGGCGAACGACTGGGCCGCCTGACGGCCGCTGAACGGATTCACGATGAACATGTGCGCCTGCGAGGGCGACACCGTGGCCGGCACGGGGACCTGCTTGGCTGCCGTCTCGATCTTCCGCAATGCGCTGGCCAGGGCCTCCGGATCGTGCGACAGATACGCACCCGACTCGTCGGCCTGGTACTCGCGCGACCTGGAAACTGCCATCTGGATGACCATGGCGGCCAGGGGGGCGAGGATCCACGCGAGCAGCATGGCGAATGGACCGAACGCGCTGTCCCGGTCGTCGCGCCCGCCACCGAAGAACAGGGCGAACCTGGAGATGAACACGATCGACGTGCCGATGCCAGCAGCGATCGAGCCGATCAGGATATCCCGGTTCGTCACGTGCGACAGCTCGTGGGCCAGGACACCGCGGAGCTCCCGCTCGTCCAGGACCTGGAGGATCCCCCTCGTCACCGAAACCGCAGCGTGCTGAGGGTTGCGGCCCGTGGCGAAGGCGTTCGGCTGCATCATGTCGCTGACGTAGATCCGGGGCATGGGCATATGCTTGGCCTGGGTCAGGTCCCGAACGATCTGGTAGAGCTCGGGATAGTCCGCCTCCGTCACCGGCTTGGACCGAGTGGTGGCGATGGCGATCTTGTCGGAGAACCAGTACATGGCGAGATTGAACCCGAGCCCCAAGAGCAAGCCGATGAACAGGCCGTTGGTGCCGCCGAGGAGCTGCCCGACCAGCACGAAAAGCCCTCCCAGGGCCGCGATGAGCACCCAGGTCTTGACCCTGTTCACGTTCGTTCCCTCCTTCCGGGCCTACCGCTTCGCTACTTGAGGCCCTGGCCCGGGGCCTACCGCTTCGCTACATGAGGCCCCGAGCCCCGTACGGGGCCCGGCCCTTCCGGGTCCCAGAGACGCGACAGACCTCCGCCTCCAGGCGAAGGTCTCGCCGGGGACTCCCCCGCCGGGGCCGGCTCTCTTCGAGCGTCCTGACGGCCGTCGGCGCTGGGCTACTCCCCTTCGCTGACATCAATTGTACGGTGCCGTATGTGAATTTGAGATGAACGTCAGGTCCGGGAGTGGACTGGAGGTCGCCGCCCGGCCAGGCCCTCACGCATGGCAGCCTCGAACCCCGGGAGGGCGCGATCGATCATCTCGTCGTTGGCGGTGAGGGAGATCCGGAAATAGCCGGGCAGCTCGACCAGCGTGCCGGGCAGCACGAAGACGTCGTGGCCGGCCAGGATGTCGGTGAACGTCAGGTCGTCCTGGACCGGTGAGCGCGGCAAGAGGTAGAAGGTCCCTTCGGGTACCCCGAGCTCGTACCCCATGCTCCTGAGGGCGTCCACCATTCGGTCGCGCTTCCCCTGCAGGTGCCGGATGTCGATGGTGAGCCGGTCGAGGTCGGCGAGGGCTCGCTGCAGGACCACCGTGGGGAAGGCGTACCCCGTGGCCAACAGCATCATGAACACGGCCCCCCGCATCAGCTCGGGGTCGGGCATCGATGGCGGGAGCGCCACGTAGCCGAGGCGCTGGCCGGGCGTGAGCAGAG
This sequence comes from Actinomycetota bacterium, assembly GCA_036505215.1. Lineage (GTDB taxonomy): Bacteria > Actinomycetota > UBA4738 > UBA4738 > UBA4738 > DASXTW01. The sequence goes on from DASXTW010000162.1 coordinate 10,760, forward strand.
TCTTCCCGTAGGTGTAGACGAGGAACGACCGTGGATAGAACTCTGTGGGCGAGTCGAAAAGGTTCCCGTCGAACAGGATCCGGCTGTAGGACTCGTCGGAGACAAGATAGATCGGACGGCCGTTGCGCTCCGAGGCCTCATCCAGCACATCGGCCAGCTTCCGAAGGATCTCGGGCGGATAGATCCGGCCCGTGGGATTGTTCGGGGAGTTGATGATGATCGCCCTGGTCCGCTCCGTGATGGCCTGGGCGATCGCATCGACGTCGAGGTCGAACGCCGGTGGGGACACCTGCACGCGAACCGCCTTCGCTCCGAGCGACTCGATGAGCAGCTGGTAGAAGAACCACGGAGGCGAAAGGAACATCACCTCGTCTCCAGGGTCCACCACCGACTTCAACGCCACCGCCAGGCCGGCGAATGCGCCGTTGGTCAGGAACACGTCGTCTTCCTGAAAGGACATGCCGAGCCGATCCCGAAGCGACCGGACGACGGCTTCCTTCGCTCCGGGCACGGCGTCGTGGTACGCGTACCAGTCCGGAGTCCGGGGAACGCTCCATCGCTGCAGCGCCTCCACGAACCCGGGCGGAGGCTCCTCTTGCGGATTGCCGGCCACGAAGTCGCTGATGGCCCCGGCCCCCCGTCGAGCCGCCCATTTGGACGAGGTGAAGAAGTGATACAGGGATTCGACGGTCTTCATCAGGCCGAGCACCTGTTGCGAGAGCGGCGCAGCCGTCATCGACCCCAATCCCCTTTCCCCGCGGCCCGGCTCACCACTATCGGCGCCACCTGGGCGAATCGCAATAGGCACGGGTTCGTACAGCAGTCGCCGGATGCTTACTGCCCGACCAGCGTGGAGAGCCGGGGAAAGTGCGCGAACAGGTCGGGGAACACGCCGACGGCCACGACGCCCGCGGCGGTGAGGGCCACGACGCCGGTCAGAAGAACCCCCGCCCGAAGCGGCCGTACGGGCTCGGCGACGGGTTCGAAGAACATCGCCCGGACGATGGAGACGTAATAGACGAGCGAGATGACGGAGTTGATCACCATGGCGATGGCCAACCACGGACCCACCCCGCCCCGATCGATCGCTGCCTTGAAGATGAAGAACTTCCCCCAGAACCCGGCGAGAGGCGGGATCCCGGCCAGGGAGATCAGGAACATCCCCATCGAAACGGCGAGTGGCGCGGCCCGCTGCCCCAGCCCCGCGAAGTCGCTGATCAGGATGCCCGGAGCCTCCCTGGCCATCCCGATGACCACGGCGAAGGCCCCCAGGTTCATCACGCCATAGATCAGGATGTACAGCATGGCTGCGGCGAAGGCTTCTCGGTTCACGCTCCCGGCGGCAAGGGCCGGGGTGGCCAGGGCGAACGGTAGGAGCATGTAGCCCGCCTGGGCGATCGACGAGTACGCCAGCAGCCTGACGACCTGCCGCTGCTGCAGCGCCACCAGGTTCCCGATGGTCATCGTGAACAGCGAGAGGATGGCGAAGATTGGAGCCCAGAAGTCCGCTCTGGGCAGGAACGCCACGAACATGATCTGGAGGAGTCCGGCGAACCCCGCTGCCTTCGAGGCGACCGACAGAAAGGCCGCCACCGGGACCGGCGCACCTTCGTATGTGTCGGGAGCCCAGAATTGGAAGGGAAACGCGGAGACCTTGAAGGCGAACCCGGTCACCACGAACAGGATGGCCGCCAGCGCCAGGTTCGTCTCCCCGGCCGGCTGGGCCAGCTTCGCGGCGATCCCGCTCAGACGCAACGTCCCGGTCACGCCGTAGACCAGGCTCATCCCGTACAGCATCACCGCGGTCGAGAGCACGCTGATCAAGAAGAACTTCAGCGCGGCTTCGTTCGACCGCGGGTCGCTCTTCCGGAACCCGGCCAGCAGGAACCCCGGCGCCGACACCAGTTCCAGCGAGATGAACAACATCAACAGGTCTCGGGAAGAAGGCATGGTGAGCATCCCGAGGAAGGACGACAGCAGGAGCACGTAATACTCGCCCTGGTAGTAGCGGCCATCCCGGAAATATCGGAGCGACAGTGCCAGGATCACCATCGCCACCACCATGAAGAAGACCTTGAACAACACGGCGAAGTTGTCGACCACGTAGGAACCGCCGAAGGTGGCTCGCCGGGTCCCGACCAGCGTGAGGGTGGCGGCGAACGCCCCGGCCGCGCCGAGGAAGCTGATCGGCATGGCCCACCACTTCCGGTCCCTCGACACGAACAGATCGACCAACAGCACGAGGAAGATCGTCCCGGCCAGAACCAGCTCCGGAGCGATCGCGTGATAGTCGATCGTAGGGTTCACGTTCCTGGCGGCCTGGCCGAGCAGCGAGACGTGGGTCATCGTCGCGGGCTCATCCGCCGAAGATCTTCACCAGGGCAGTCACAGCATCGTTGGTGATCCCGAACACGAGCCCCGGGAAGAGCCCCAGCACCAGGATCCCGGCCAGGAGGGGGGCCCACGCCACCAGCTCGATCGAAGTCACATCGGGCAGCACACTCTCCCTCCAGGTATCCGGGAGCGTCCCCAGGTTCACCCGCTGGAGGGTCCATAGGAAATAGCCTGCCGTGAGGATCGTGCCGATCCCACCGAACACCATGAGCGTCCGGAACAGGGTGAGGTGGCCGGACAGGATCTGGGCCGGACTGTAGGAGGACAGCAGGGCAGCGACCTCGCCCCAGAAGCCGGCCAGACCGGGGAGCCCGAGTGAGGCGATGGCGGTAAAGGCGAAGATGCCTGCCAGCAACGGGACCTTTTGCAACATCCCGCCCCCGATGTCGGCGATGAGCCGAGTGTGGTAGCGGTCGTAGATCGACCCCACCTCGAAGAACAGCATGCCCGTGATGATGCCGTGGGCCACCATGCCGAACAGGGCGGCGTTGATCCCCACGGTGGTGAGCGTGGCGATCCCCAGCATCACGAACCCCATATGCCCGACCGAGGAGAAGGCGATCAGTCGTTTCAGATCCTTCTGGGCCAGGCATGCCAGCGACGCATACACGATGGCGATGACCGCCAAGACCGCGATGATCGGCGCCCACACCCTCGCCGCGTCGGGCAGGATCGGCAGCGAGACCCTGACGAACCCGTACGTCCCCATCTTCAGCAGGATCCCCGCCAGGAGGACGGAGCCGACGGTCGGCGCCTCGGTGTGGGCGTCGGGCAGCCACGTGTGGAACGGCCACATCGGCACCTTGATGGCGAACCCCAGGAACACGCCGGCGAAGATGACCAGCTGGAGGTTCTTACTAAACCCGGCCGTGGCCGCGAACCGCTGGAGCTGGACGATGTCGAAGGTATGCGGCTGCGACTTGAAGAACATGGCCAGGAACCCCAGCAGCATGAACACGCTCCCGAACAGCGTGTACAGGAAGAACTTGATGGCCGCATAT
>DASXTW010000163.1:0-3990 GCA_036505215.1 Actinomycetota bacterium
GATGCGGCCGTAATGCGGGCTTCCCGGGTTGTTGTCGACGGCGAGGAGCTCCTTGTCGTAGAAGACCGAGCCGTCGATGGAGCCATCGGCCGCCCGGTTCGTGATCGCGATCGAGGCCTTGGTCGAGTCGGTCCAGGTAGCTCCACCGTCGGTTGACTTCCAGACTTGGACCTCCGAGATCGGGCTGGTGGTGAAGAAGCACAGCGTGGACACGTAGAAGGCCGCGTCCCGCCTGCTGTAGATAACGGACGGGTCGCTGCCGAAGCAGCGCTCGCCGTTGGACGTCTTGGGATCCTTGAAGATGCTCCCCCAGGTTTTTCCGCCGTTTCTGGTGAACCCCATCCAGTAGCCGTCGCCACAGAAGTCGTTGGCGGCGGCGACAGCGTTCAGCGGGTCGTTCACGTTGAAGGCCACGGAGGTCTCGTCCTGGGGCAGGGGCGGGTTGCAGTCAGTGTTCATCTGGACGTTCTGGAGGTCCCCGTCGGGCGCCGCCGCGCCGGTGGGCCGGAGCGCGAGCGTCGAGCCGCCCCCGGCGTCGACCACAGCCAGGCGGGCTCGCACCCCATTCGAGATGCCTCCGGAGAACGACGTGACATGGACCACCCATGGGGGCGCGGAGCTCGCCGACCCAGGTGCCGCCGCGGACATGCCGATGGCCGCCGCGATGAACGTGAACGCGAACACGGAGCGAATCGCCCTGGCCATGTCGACCCCCTCTTCTTGGACCGCCTCCCAGGGCTTCGGGGAGAAACCGAAGACTACCCTAAGGAGGGGTGATTTCGCGACGCGAGGAACTGACCCCGCGAGGCGACGATCGGCCGCCACCCCCCATGTCAGGGTTGGAGGTAAGGTCAAGGAAAGGCTGCCGAAAGGAGGCCGTCATGCCGGTCAGAACCGCCGACGCGCAGTGGGAAGGCTCGCTCGAGGACGGCAAGGGGACGATGCGGTTCGGCACATGGGAGGGACCGTACTCGTTCGTATCCCGGTTCGAGGAGGGCCCTGGAACCAACCCGGAGGAGCTGATCGCCGCGGCCCACGCCGGCTGCTACTCGATGGCGCTGGCCGGCGGGCTGTCGCGAGCCGGCCACGTGCCCGATTCGGTGAACACGACGGCGAAGGTCCACATCGACAAGGGGGACGCGGGGTTCAAGATCACCAGGATCGAGCTCCAGACCGAGGCCCGGGTCACCGGGATCCCCGAGCAGACGTTCCAGGAGATCGCCGAGGCGACCAAGGAGGGCTGTCCGGTGTCGCAAGCCCTGGAGGCCGTCCCCATCGAGCTCACCGCCAGAGTCGTGGACTGAGCGCTCCTACCCTGACCGAGAGCAGGGGGGCACCGGCCCGGTGCCCCCCGCTCGGTTCATCGTGTAGCTGTCTGCGGCTGATCTACCCTTCGCCGCTCCTGTGCCCTAGCAGGGGAACAAGGTGGGCAGGAACGACCGGCAAACGTCGGGGGGGTTGGCGACGACGTTATTGGTCGTGTCCGTGAGCACGATGTTCGAGTACGTGACCTTCGCCAGGACTAGCCTTTGTCCGCTGGGACAGGTGAAGCTTCCGGCCGACAGCGGGCCCGCCGTCAGGCTTGCCTGGACCCGACCGTTCTCTGGCGTGAACGTGCCTCCAGCGGTCACCTGGCCGGCAACCGTCTCCTTGTTGGCGGCCTTCGGGTGGTTCCCACCGCCGTTGATGCACGCCCAGATCGCGGTGGCGTCTGCGCTCAGCGTGTAGTTGACCTGCTCCTGGCCCAGCCCTGCCTCATCCCAGTTCACGACGAGGGCGCCGTCGTCGTTGACCGATGAATTCGCGAAGAAGAAGTGCGCCCCGGATGTAGCCGAGGCGATTTGCGGAGTCAGGCCCACTAGGGCCAAGACCAGAATCGGAAGCAATACTCGACGCATGATCTTCCCCTTTCCTCCATCGAACCTGTCGATGTGGACACTCACGCGGTTCGGAGTGCCGGTCGAATGGGCGGACGGGGGCGCGCGCGATCTGGGGATCCAGGGCCGGAGTCCCGAGAACGGCTCGGGGAGGGGCGGACGACCGCCGGCCGCCCGTCCGGATGCGTGCATGGAATACCGTCAAAGACACTAGGGAGCATGGCGGACAAAGGCGTCCCCAATTTGGGGGAAGACCGAGTGAATCTGGGTCCTACTCGCCGCCCTTCTGCACGTAGCCCTTCACGAACTCCTCGGCGTTCTCCTCGAGGATCTCGTCGATCTCGTCCAGGATGTCGTCCAGGTCGTTCTTGAGGCCAGTGCTTGAGGCCGCGCCCGAAGACCGTGCCGCCTCGACGTCGTGGGGCGCCTCCTCCTGGTGATGGGTCCTCCGTCGCTCCTGTGCCTGGATCGCCATGTCAGCCTCCTGTCCGAGGGTTTTCGGCACCCCGGATGACCGACGTAATGGCCCGAATTGACCATTTGGAGCTACGACCGATCGCCGGCAAAGGGTGCTGAAAACAGCTTGGCCCCTCGGCGGGGGGCTCGGGAGGGGAAGCAGGTTCGGCAGGCAGGCATGAGGTCCGGCCCGGACCGTCACGGTCATCCAAGGAATAGAGGTCCCAGTGTGTTCGTTGCCCTTGCTGAGGTTATTTCGATGATGCCCGAACCCCTGCACCGCTACGACGGAGCGGATGAACTCCGGAACCCCGATGAGGACGAGGCGCTGGACGCCTATTCACGCGTGGTCACCTCGGTGGCCGAGCGGCTCACGCCCTCGGTGGCCAGCCTGCGCGTGACCAAGCGCGTCCCCGGTGGCCGCCGGCCCGAAGGCGCGGGATCGGGGTTCGTGATCTCCCGGGACGGGTTCGGTCTCACGTCGGCTCACGTGATCCATGGGATGGATGGAGGCAGCGCCACCTTCGCTGACGGCAGGGAGTCGCCGTTCGACATCGTGGGGACCGATCCGCTGTCCGACCTCGCCGTCCTCCGGGTGGACGCGCGGGACCTCGTTCCCGCAGAGCTCGGGGACGCTGGCGGCCTGCGAGTGGGACAGCTCGTGGTTGCCATCGGGAACCCGATGGGCCTTGGCGGATCGGTCACGGCCGGAGTGGTGAGCGCGCTCGGCCGGGCCCTCCCGGTCCGGTCCGGGAGGAACCAACGAGTGGTGGACAACGTGATCCAGACCGACGCCGCCCTGAACCCGGGGAACTCCGGCGGCGCACTGGCCGACGGGTCGGGCCGGGTGGTCGGCGTGAACACGGCGGTGGCCGGCGTGGGGCTCGGCCTTGCGATCCCCATCGACGACGTGACCAGGCGCATCATCGGGGCGCTCATGTCCGAGGGCCGGTTCCGCCGGGCGTACCTGGGGATCGCCGGCGGCGGCCGCCCTCTCCCACCGAAGGTGGTGAAGGAGGTTGGCCGCGAGCAGGGCGTCGAGGTGGTGCAGGTCGTCCCGGGAAGCCCGGCGGCCGCCGCAGGCATCCGTCCCGAGGACCTCATCCTCGACGTGGACGGGACGCCGGTGAAGGACAGCGGTGACCTCCAGCGGATCGTGATGGACAACCTGATCGGGCGACAGGTTCAGGTCCGGGTGTTCCGCGACGGGCGGATCCTGTCCGTGCCGGTCGTCCCGGCAGAACTCACCGAGCGCTGAATCAGCGGCTGGAGAAGGCGGCGTAGTCCGCCTGGACCAGCGGCAGGACGTTCAGGATGTACAGGCCGCCGGCGCACCCCCGGCACCACGACGACGCGTTGATGGCCATGGCCGTGGACGTGGCGGGCGCACAGTGCTCCAGGTGATGGACGATGGCGTCGTAGCCGTAGCTTGCCACGGGAAGCCGCAGGGTCTCCACGGTGGCCTGCAGGCCCACCTCGACCGAGGAGAAGTTGCGCACGCCGACGGAGTTGAAGGCGGTCGAGCCCGGCATGTAGTGCGTGGTCGCCAACGGGTTGTAGGCGGCCGCGGTGCCCTCGGCGACCTGCCAGGCGACGAGTACCGTCAGGTTGTCCTGGCACCTGGGGGCGCCGAGCTCGGACAGGAGCAACGCCGCCC
>DASXTW010000164.1:0-45701 GCA_036505215.1 Actinomycetota bacterium
GAGGTTCGCCATCAGCCAGATGGACGTGCCGGCCCGGCAGGCCTACGTCGTGTCGGTGGTGGACCCGGGCGAACGGACGGCGGCAGCTTCCTACACGAATACGGCCCGCTACATCGTCCGTCCCGGGGGTCCGGCTCTCGGGGGCTACCTCATGGAGACCGTCTCGTTGTCAGGACCCTTCGTCGCCGCCGGAGCCCTGAAGATCGTCTACGACCTCACGCTCTTGGCGACGTTCCGCCGGGTCCGTGAGTCAGATTGAAGTTGCCCCCCTCCCCAAGCCGCCAGAACTCGCCCGTGAGGCCAAGCCGTTCGAGGATCGCCTGGTTCTGAGCGCGACTGTGGGACCGCCACTCCTGACGTGCTCCTCCGACCGGAAGAGGTTCATGGTGCTTCACGTAAAGACGCTTTCGAACGCGGTGCGGGTAGGCACCGCGGAGAAGGGATTGGCCATGCGGAGCTCGCCGCTGTCGGCGTCGAGCACCAGGGCGTGTTGATCGTGAAGGCGGCGCCAACCGCACTCGACCTCGGAGATGGTCGATTCAGCCGCGCGGGCCACTTCCTCAGCCGTTGGAGCTCGCCCCAGCTCGGCGAACAGTCCGTACGTCAGGTTCCGGAGCTCGAGGTCGCCCTGATACACCGCCCGGATGAGGTGTCTACTCCTCCATCTGCATGATCACCGGAGCCACGGCCGCTACCGAGCGGCCCTTCTCCAGTCGCATCACGCGCACGCCCTGAGTGGCCCGGCCGGCCTTTCGGACCTGGACCGCCGACACGCGGATGACCACGCCGTCGTTGGCGATGACCAGGATGTCCTGGTCCTTTCGGATGGGGAAGGCGCCAGCCAACACTCCAACCTTCGACGTGAGCATGGCCGTCTTCACTCCGAGTCCGCCTCGGCCCTTCTTCGGATATTCCTCGAACGGCGTTCGCTTGCCGTAGCCGTTGTTGGTCACGGTCAGGAGCCCGTCGCCCTGGCTGGTCGCAACGAGCGCGATCACCTCATCGCCTGGACGCAGCTTCATCCCGATGACGCCGGCCGTCTGGCGGCCCATGGGGCGCGCGCTCGCCTCCGAGAAACGGATGCCCTGGCCCAGCTTGGACACGAGGATCAGGTCATCCTTGCCGCCGGTGAGCAGCGTCCCGATGAGCTCGTCACCCTGCTTCAGGTTGATGGCGGCCAGTCCTGTACGCGGCGAGTCGTACTCGGACAGCGGAGTCTTCTTCACCATCCCCTTCTTGGTGGCGAAGACCAGAAACTTGCCGTCGTCGTAGTCCTTGATGTCGATGACCGAGGCGATCCTCTCCTCCGGCCCGAACCCCATTCCGGGGAGATTGGCCACATAGGTCCCGCGGCCGGTCCTGGAGGCCTCGGGGAGCTCGTGCACCTTGGCCCGGTACACCTTGCCGCGATTGGTGAAAACCAGAATCCAATGGTGAGTCGTCGTGGTGAACACCTGGGAGATGATGTCGTCGGCCTTGAGGTTGGCGCCGATCACGCCCTTCCCGCCTCGGCCCTGGCGTCGATACGTCTCGACCGGCAGCCGCTTCACGTACCCGGCCCGGGTGATCGTGATGATGACGTCGGTCTCCTGGATGAGGTCCTCGACGTCGAGGTCGCCCTCGTCGGCCCTCACTTCCGTGCGACGCGGGTCGGCGTAGCGCCTCTTGATCTCCAACAGCTCGTCCCTGACCAAGCCACGAATGGCCCTGGGATCCTTCAGCAAAGCCTTGAGGCGCTTGATGGTGGCGAGCAGCTCCTTGTGCTCGTCCTCCAACTTCTGGCGCTCCAGGCGGGTCAGGCGGCGAAGCGGCATGTCCAGGATGTAGTTCACCTGGATCTCGGAAAGCTCGAACTTCTTCATGAGCTTGGTCCGGGCCTCGTCGCTGTCGGAGGACCCCCGGATGATCCGGATGACCTCGTCGATGTGCAGCAGAGCGATCAGCAGGCCCTGGACGATGTGGTCTCGCTCTTCCGCCTTTCGCAGCTCGAACCGGCTGCGCCTGGTGACGACGTCGACTTGGTGGTCCACGTAGTGCTGGATGACCTGCTTCAGGTTGAGCGTCCGGGGAACCCCGTCGACCAGGGCCAGCATGATGACCCCGAAGTTCTCCTGGAGCTGGGTGTGCTTGTAGAGCTGGTTCAGCACCACGTGGGGATTGGCCCCGCGCCTGAGGTCGATCACCAGGCGCATGCCGCCCCGGCCGCTGGACTCGTCCTTGAGGTCGGCGATGTCCTTGACCCTGCCGGTGGTGTGGAGCTGGGCGATCTTCTCCGCCAGGCGAGCCTTGTTCACCATGTACGGCAGCTCGGTGACCACCAACCGGGCCCGGCCGTGGTGGCCCTCCTCGATCTGGACCCGGCCCCGCATCTTGATCGAGCCACGCCCGGTCTCGTAGGCGTCCTTGATCCCCTCTCGCCCTATGATGAGCCCGGCCGTTGGGAAGTCCGGCGCCTTGATCTTCCTCATCAGCTCCTTGATAGTGATTTCCGGGTTCTCGATGGCCGCGACCACGCCGTCGATGACCTCGCCGAGGTTGTGTGGCGGGACGTTCGTGGCCATGCCCACCGCGATGCCTTGTGAGCCGTTGACCAGCAGGTTCGGGAACCGCGCCGGCAGCACCACTGGCTGCTGCTCGTAACCGTCGAAGTTCGGTTCGAACTCCACCGTCTCCTTGTCGATGTCCCGGAGGAGCTCCATGGCCAGCGGGGCCAGCCGGGCCTCGGTGTATCTCATTGCGCCTGCCGGATCGCCATCGATCGATCCGAAGTTCCCCTGTGGATCGATCAGCGGATACCGGAGCGAGAAGTCCTGAGCCAGCCGGACCAGCGCGTCGTAGACTGCGCCCTCGCCGTGCGGGTGGTACTTCTTGATCACGTCGCCGACGGCAGACGCAGACTTCCGGCGCGGCCGATCGGGCGTCAGGTTCCCCTCCAGCATCGAGAAGAGGATCCGGCGGTGGACCGGCTTCAGGCCGTCCCGGACGTCGGGCAGCGCCCGCGAGACGATGACCGACATGGCGTAGTCGATGAAGGAGGACTGGATCTCCTCCTCGACGACGACTTGCTCGATCCGCTCCGCGGTGGCGGCCACCTACTGCCTCACCGGGTCACGCATCGATGAAAGCTTCCTTGGCGTTCTTCTGGATGAACGCTCGGCGGGCCTCCACATCCTCGCCCATGAGGACGCTGAACATCCGGTCGGCCTCGGTGGCCTCGTCGATGGTGATCTGCTTCAGCACTCGGCTCTCAGGGTTCATCGCGGACTCCCAGAGCTGCTCTGCCTCCATCTCGGCCAGCCCTTTGAACCGCTGGATGTCCATCTTCTTCTGGCCGTTGCCCTTGCGCAGCTCCTCCAGCCCCTTGTCGTCGTGGACGTAGACGTACTTCCCGTCCATCTTCACGCGATAGAGCGGCGGCTGGGCCACGTACACGTTCCCCCCGTCGATGAGCTGGCGCATGTGGCGGAAGAAGAACGTGAGGAGGAGCGTCCGGATGTGGGCGCCGTCGACGTCCGCGTCGGCCAGGATGGCCACCTTGCCGTAGCGGGCCTTCGAGATGTCGAACTCGTCCCCGATGCCGGTGCCGATGGCGCTGATCAGCGCCTGGATCTCGAGGTTCTCCAGGATCTTGTGCAGCCGGGCCTTCTCGACGTTGAGGATCTTGCCGCGGATGGGAAGGATGGCCTGGAACGACCGCTCTCTGGCCTGCTTGGCCGAGCCGCCGGCCGAGTCGCCCTCCACGATGAAGATCTCGCAGACGTCGGGGTCGGTGAGCTGGCAGTCGGCCAGTTTGCCCGGCAGGGTGGTCGAGTCCAACAGACCCTTCCGGCGGGTGAGGTCCCGAGCCTGCCGGGCGGCCATACGAGCCTTGGCCGCCTGCATGCATTTGGCCACGATCCGTTTGGCCTCGCCGGGGTGTTCCTCCAACCAGGTCATCAGGTGCGAGTTGACGGAGGTCTCCACGAACGACCGCATCTCGGTGTTGCCGAGCTTGGTCTTGGTCTGCCCCTCGAACTGCGGCTCGCGAAGCTTCGCTGCCACGATCGCGGTCAGCCCCTCGCGGATGTCCTCGCCGATCAGGTTCTCTTCCTTCTCCTTGAGCAAGCCCTTGCTCCGGGCATAGCGGTTGATCACGTTCGAGAGGGCCTTCTTGAATCCCTCCTCGTGCATCCCGCCTTCGTGAGTGTTAATAGTATTAGCAAAAGTGTGGATGGACTCGGCGTAGCCGGCGTTCCATTGCATCGCCACTTCCACTTCGCTGGACTCGCGCTCTTCCACGAAGTGGACGATCCGCTGGTGCAATACCTCCCGGCCCCTGGCTAGATGCTTGACGAAGTCGGCCAGTCCGCCCGACGCCTTGTACAGCGCCTTGACCGGAGGGTCCTCCCGCTCGTCCCACAGGGCGATCTCCACGCCCCGGGTCAGGAAGGCGAGCTCCTGCATGCGCTCAGCCAGGACTTCCCGCTTGAAGTCGGTCTCCTCGAAGATCTCGGGGTCGGGCCAGAAGGTGATGATGGTGCCCGTCTTGCTGCTCTGCTTGATCTTCCGCGGCTTGGCGACCGGCTGGCCCCGCTTGAACTCCTGTTGCCACACGGAGCCATCCCGGGCCACCTCCACGATGAGGCGGCTGGCCAGGGCATTTACCACGGAAACGCCCACGCCGTGCAGGCCGCCGGACACCGCATAGGACTTCCCGTCGAACTTCCCGCCGGCGTGCAACGTGGTCAGGACGACCTCCAGGGCGGGCCGCCGATCCTTGGATCCAGGGATCGGCTTGACCGGGATTCCGCGCCCGTTGTCGACCACCCGGCACCCGCCGTCGGCCAGCAACTGGACGAGGATTCGGCTGCAATAACCGGCCAGGGCCTCGTCGATCGAGTTGTCGACCACCTCGTAGACGAGGTGGTGAAGGCCCCGGGGGCCGGTGGTTCCGATATACATGCCGGGCCGGCGGCGGACCGCCTCCAGCCCTTCCAAAATGGTGATGTCTGCAGAGGTGTAGCTAGATCCAGAGGGCTTCGTCGCCACGCACCAAACCTCCACGGCGCCCAGCAGGCGCCGCTCGCTCACACGGGAGAGGACCCATCAAACAGGGGATTCCGGCACACGCAATTATACCATCGGAAATGCTATCCCCGTGACCTCCTCGCGGGGCGTTTCAGCGGGTCGGGACGGCCCGACTCCACGACCACCCGGACCTCGCGGATCGGGGCCTCGCGGAGCCCCTGACGGGACCCCTCGTCCCCCGGCCCCATCGCGGCTCCACCCTCGAGGACCCGGTTGGCCCCCTCTGCGATCTGGTTCGCCAGGAACCTGATCTGGGCCGCCCATGCCGCGGAGGACGCCTTGACCAGCAGGACTCCCCCGTCCAGTGCGGCCGGAGCCGATTCCTCGGCCAAGCGCTCCCCGACCACAGTCGGCCACCGTCGTCCCAGGGCTCCCAGGACCAGTCCGGCTGCGAGTCGCCGTTCCGCTCCGAGGACGTCGAGCACGGAGCCCAGCGCCTGCGGCTCGTCCGATCGGCCGGGGCCCCGCCTACCCGGGGACAATCCCGCCTTCTTTCGCCAGCCACACCACTGCGCCACTCGGGACGTGAGACTCATCGGGTACGGCCATCAGGACCTGCCCTCGCCCGGCCAGTCCCCCGGCCAGGCGTGCCCTCCGTTCCGGATCCAGCCCGGAGAACGGGTCGTCGAGCAGCAGGATGGCCGTGTCACCGAACTCCTCACTCACGGCCGCTGCCAGGGCCAGGCGAAGGCAGATCGCCGCAGCCCAGGCTTCTCCGTGGGAAGCGAACCCCCTTGCCACCAGCCCCTGCACCGAGAGGGCCAGCTCGTCACGATGAGGTCCGACCAGGGTGGTGCGCCGGATGAGCTCGTCTGCCCGACGCTCGGCCAGGCGGGCAATGAACGCCTCGTCCAGAGGATCCCCCTGGACAGAGGGGGCGTACTCAACGAGCAGCGTCCCCTCCTCCGGACCGGCCACCCCCCTGAACTCCTCGGCGGCGCGGTGCCGCAGGAGCTCCACGGCCATCCCACGAAGTTCGGTGAGGGACGAGCCATGCGCAACCAGTTCCGCGTCCCACCCCTGCAAGCCGGCCGGTTCGGTTCCTCCGTCCCAGTCCTTCAGCAGGCGGTTCCGCTGCCGGAGCGCGCGCTCGTAGGCTCCCGCCACCCCTTCCTTCGCCGGCCACAGCGTTCGCACGGCCTCATCCATGAGCCGCCGCCGCTCGCTTGGATCCCCCTGGACCACCGACAGGTCGTCGGGGCCGCTGAACACCGCCCGAACGTCTCGCCGGAGGTCCCGCTTCCGTCTGACCGGCGTCCGGTTGACCAGCACCTTGTTCTGGCCTCCCGTGCGCACTTCCACTTCGATCAGGTACCGGCCCCGCGCCGATTCCACCTGGCCCCGGAGGAAAGCGGACTGCGCTCCCCATCTGACCAGAGGGAGATCGCTCGAGACGCGGGGGGAGATCAGCGAGCACATGTAACACACCGCCTCCAGGAGGTTCGTCTTGCCCCTGGCGTTGGGCCCGGCAACCGCGGTCAGCCCTGGCCCGAGCTCCAGCGACAGCTCCCGGTGATTGCGAAAGTCACGGACCTCGAGCCACTCGATGCGCACCCGCTCAGGCTATCCGACGACGAGCACCTCAGCCCACGGGCGCCGGCAGCCTGACCGGCATCACCAGGTACAGAAAGGCCTCTCCCTCTCCACGGAGGACGGCCGGCTTCAGCCCGTCTCGCACCTCGATCTCGACCTGGTCTCCCGTGATCCCGGTCAGCCCATCGACCAGATAATTCGGGTTGAACGCGGCCGTGAGGTCATCGCCTTCGTACTTGGCTTCGACCACCTCCACCGCCTCTCCCAGGTCCGGCGAGGACGACGACAGCCGCACACCGAGCGCATTGAACTCCATCTTTACCGGCGAGCTCTCTCTGGCCAGGAGTCCCACCCGGCGCACGGCGTCCAGGAGCTGCTGCCGGGAGGCGATCAACCGGTTCTCGTACCGCTCGGGCAGGAGCTGGCGGTAGTTCGGGAACTCCCCCTCGATCAGCCGCGAGGTCAACGTGAGCGATCCCGTCTTGAACCCGACCTGACTGAGGTCCACGAACAGCTCGGCCTGCCCCTTGTCGTCCCCGGCCGCGGCCCGCCCGGCCTCCGTGAGCGCCCTTTCCGGCACCAGGGCTTTCGCCTCCCCCTCCGCGGTCGCCGAGAGCTCCCGGACCGCCAACCGGTAGGAATCGGTCGCCACCATGGTCAGCCCCTCGCGACTGATCTCGAAGAGCACACCGGTCAGGATGGGCCGGGCTTCGTCCCTCGATGCCGCCCGGGCCACCTGGCCGACGCCTTCGGCGAACTCAAGTGCACTTACGGCGACCCTGGTGCCGGCAGGTTCCTGCAGCGCGGGGAAGTCCTCCGCTGGCAGACAGCGCACGGTCCCCTCGTAGTTGCTGCAGGTGATCCGAGCCTGGCCTCCGTCGGCTTCCACGTCCACCGGGGCCTGATCGAAGCTCTTCACCATCTCGGCGAGCAGCCGCGCCGGGATCAGCGCCACACCCTCTGTCTGCACCTGAGCCGGCACCTGGAGCCTTGCCGAGACCTCGAGGTCTGTCGTCGCCAGGAGTAGCCGATCCCCCGAGGCATTGATGAGCACACCGGTCAGCGCCGGGATGCCGGGACGGGACGACACGGCCCGTTGCACCGTCTGGAGGGCCTCTGAAAACGCGTCTCGGTCACACCTGAACTTCACGGTTTCCTCCTGTCCGCCTCTTCTATGGAGAGATGTCTTTCAAAACCAGCAGTAGCAGTGGGTGTGGACATGTTGGCAACTGCCATCGTGCCAGCGTAGCGCCCGGGTACGACACTCGTGCGCTGTGGAAGGACGTCCCTGTCCCGAAGGGCGTTCCGTGGCGAGGAGGGCGCCGCTCCGACTCCGGACCGCTTTTCCCCCACCTGTGCACGAGGTTGTGCATCACGAGCCCCGGCTTCGAGCACGGATCTTCTTGGTCAGCTCCTGGACCTGCTTGTAGGTGCTTCCCCGGGCCGGCATGAGCCCCTCGATCTTCTTGATGCCATGGAGGACGGTGGTGTGGTCTCGTTCGAAATGCTCGCCGATCCTGATGAGCGAGA
Organism: Actinomycetota bacterium; assembly: GCA_036505215.1. GTDB lineage: Bacteria > Actinomycetota > UBA4738 > UBA4738 > UBA4738 > DASXTW01. Next base: position 8,131 of record DASXTW010000164.1, read on the forward strand.
GGCCGGTGAGCTCCCGGAGGAGATACATGGCCACGTGCCGAGCAGTGGTCAGGGGGCGAGAACGGCTCTTGGACACCAGGTCCCCAGGACCCAGGCCGAAATACGAGGCGGTCTCTTCCAGGATGGTGTCCGGGCGGATCTCCTGGCCGGATTCGGGGATCAGATCCTCCAGGGCTCGCTCGGCCAGCGCCAGGTCGGCGGGCTGGCGGGACAGGGAAGCGAATGCGGCCACACGGAGGAGAGCACCCTCCAGCTCGCGGATGTTGCTCTCGAACTTGGACGCGATGAAGTGCTGGACGTCATCGGGGACGTCCAGGTGGTCTCGTTGCGCCTTGATCTGCACGATGGCGATGCGAGTCTCGAGGTCGGGAGGCTGGACGTCGACGACCAGGCCGGACCGGAAACGACTCCGGAGCCGCTCCTCGATCCCCCCGAGCTCCTGGGGCGGCCGGTCGCTGGCGATGACGATCTGACGCTCGTGCTGGTGCAGGTGGTTGAAGGTGTGGAAGAACTCGGTCTGGGTCTCCTCGGCTCGGGCCAGGAACTGCACGTCGTCGAGCAGGAGCACGTCGACGTCCCGATACTGACGCTGGAACAGGTAGCCGCGGCGCTCGCGGACGGCCTTGATGAACTCGGTCATGAAGGTCTCCGAGGTCACGTATCGGACCCGCGTTCGCGGAGACAGCATCCACATGTGGTTGGCGATGGCGAAGAGCAGGTGGGTCTTCCCGAGCCCGACCCCTCCGTAGACGAACACCGGGTTGTAGGCCTTGGAAGGAGGCGCCTCCGCCACCGCCAGCGAGGCCGCGTGGGCGAACTTGTTGCTCGGGCCGGGCACGAAGGTGTCGAACGTGTACCGGTCGGGGAACGGCGAGTGGTGGCCGAGGGCTTCGTCGAGGGTGGCCTGGTCATGATCCGGGACGGGGCCTCGAGCCCGTCGCCCTGACGAAGCGCCGGCAGCGCGGCCGGCTTCAGACGCCTCCTGATCGGCCGCTCCAGCCGAAGGATTCTGCTGCCCCCGCTTTGACCTCTCCAACTTCAGCCGGACCTTGGCGGAGGGGCCGAGGACCTCGCGGGCCGAACCGATGATCAGGTCCATGTGATGGGCGGCCAGCCAATTCTTCACGTAGGCGCTGGGGACGATGATCTCGAGCACGTCGCCCTTCAGGTGTCCGGGGCGGAGGTCGGCAAACCAGAGGTTGAACGCAGCTTCGGGCAAGTCACGGCGGGCGCGCTCGATGATGGCTTCCCAAGTAGCCCGTGATGGTTCTATGGGCGCATGAACCGATCGTTCGACAGGAGGGGATGTCAATTTATCCACAGGCGCTTTCCACAGGTGTGGGAAACCGCGGTTCCAGCTTCGAGAGGAAGGGGGTGGGGATCCCCGGACGAATCGCGGCGGATTATAGCGCCGGGCTCTCCGGCTCCGCCAAGGAGAACGGGGGTCTTGGCGACCTTTTTCCCTCCGTCATCGGGATTGAGCAACGAAGGGTGGCTGGTAACGGCGGTCGAGGGCGAGCCCGGTATACTCGGCGAGCGGGCGGGTGACTTTCTCGCATGAGGGATCACTCGTCCTCGTTCAACTCGAGGGGCGCACGTGAAGCGGACCTACCAGCCGAACAATCGCAAGAGGAACAAGACCCACGGGTTCCGTATCCGAATGCGGACCCGCGGGGGTCGGCGCATCCTGGCCCGCCGCCGAACCAAGGGCAGGGCTACTCTGTCTGCCTGAGACGTCGTCCCCGCGGAGTCATCTGCACCGCCAGGGTCCTTCGGTGAAAGGCGTCAACGCATCAACCATCCGCAAGGCTTCGGACATCGGGGCCATCCGCAGGCTCGGGAGGCGTTACGAAGAAGGGCGGGTGGTAGTGTACGTCCTGCCCTCCGAGGACTGGACACGGGTAGGTTTCGTTACTTCACGCAACGTGGGCGGCGCCGTCGCGCGGAACCGAGCCCGCCGTCTGCTGAGGGAGGCCTGGCGCGGACTCGCACCACGCATCCGACGCAATTACGACGTCGTGGCGGTGGCTCGGTCGGACATCCGGGGAGCGAAGATGCAGGACGTGATGGCAGACATGGAGCGAGCCCTGGGCGCCGCGGGGGTCATCGAGCCATGAGACGCCGGGTCGCGCGGGGGCTGTGGATGGCCGGGGCGCCGGCTCGGTATGGGCTCCTTGCTCTGATCTGGATGTATCGGGCCACTCTGGGCGCCCTCATGGGCGGTCAGTGCCGGTTCTACCCGAGCTGCTCGGCCTACGCCGAGCAAGCCGTCAGGCAGTCGGGTGCCGTCCGAGGCCTCGCGCTCACGATATGGCGCGTCCTCCGCTGCTCGCCGCTGTCCAGGGGCGGGGTCGACTACCCGCCCCGAGCCCTACGACCGGGGGCGGGAGCAGGGGTGTATGATGGCGCCATACACCTGAGTCTCGCCCATCGCGAGGGAGTGACCGGGGGAGCCACACAGTGATCGCGGTCAACTATTTCCAGGCCCTTCTCGACGGTATCGGGGCGGTCTTGGCGTGGCTCTACGACCTCATCCCCAACTACGGGGTGGCGATCATGCTGCTCACCTTGGGGATCCGGGTCCTGCTTCTACCCCTGGCCGTCAAGCAGATCCGCTCCATGCAGGCCATGCAGGCCATCGCTCCGAAGCAGAAAGAGCTGCAGCGGAAGTACAAGGGCAACAGGCAGAAGATCCAGGAAGAGACGATGCGGCTCTACAAGGAGGAGGGAGTCAATCCTCTGAGCGGGTGCTTCCCCATCCTGGCGCAGTTCCCCGTCCTGATAGCGCTGTTCGCCGTGCTGAGCGTACCCAAGGGCTTGCCGCACGTGCAGGGAAACTCGGCGCCAGGGACCGCGCTCTATCAGGACATCCGCAGCAACGCGGGCGGGGTGAGGTTCCTCGGAGCGAACCTGGTGTGCTCGGCCACCGAGGCTGGACGGGAAGTGGCGATCCCCGCGCCGAAGGACAAGTCCTATCCCGCGTTCACCAAGAAGTGTGGCAAGGGTGGCCCAGTCAGGATCCCCTACTACATCTTCCTCGCGGCGATGATCGCCACGACCTATTACCAGCAAAAACAGATGCAACGCGCCTCACCGAGCCAGAACCAGCAGCAGCAGATGCTTGCTCGGATCATGCCGGTCTTCTTCGGGTTCATCGGTTTGAGCTTTCCTTCGGGACTGGTGGTGTACTGGACGACCACGAACTTGGTCCAGATCGTCCAGCAGCACTTCATGCTTCCAAAGGCGCCGGAGGCGAGCGGGGGGCCTCCCGGCAAGGCTCGAGGCGACGGGGGAAAGGCTACTCCGCGAGGCAAGAGGCCGGGTACGAACCGCTTGTCGGGAAAGCCTGGCAGCAAGGGGTCCGTGGCCGGAGGCGGGCAGCCAAGCCCCTCGGGCGGTGAGAAGAGCGGTGACGAGGGAGGGCGACCGCGACCCCAACAAGGAGACGAGGGGCCGAGCTCAGCAGCCGGCCCCGGCGGTCAGGGGAACCGGGCAGGGCGTGGGCCCGGAGGGCGCAATGGAGGAGATCGAAAGAAGCGCCGCAAGCGTTGAGGAGGCCGTGGAGGCCGCCCTCGCGGAGCTGGGCATCAGCGAGCAAGAAGCTCGCATCGAGATCGTCCAGGAGCCGCGCGGGGGGTTTCTGGGGCTCAACCCGCAGCCGGCGATCGTAAAGGTTCGAAGCCTTGCCTCCGGTCGTGTGGACGAAGGGGATTCCGAGGAACAGGCCGAGGTCGCGCTGCATTTCCTGGAAGGGCTGATGGATGCGATCGGCCTGGATGCCGACCTCGACGTCGTCTCAGTCGACGGCGTGACATACGTGGATGTGTGGAGTCCTTCCTCGTCCGAGGACATGGGGATCCTCATCGGCAAGCGAGGGCACACGCTGGACTCTCTCCAGGAGCTGGTGAAGAGCCACATCCAAAGAGAAACGAATGAGCGTTGCCGCGTCCAGGTCGACGTGGAGGACTATCGGAAGCGCCGTCGGTCGCGGATCGTCCAGCGGGCACATGAGGCAGCGATCCGGGTCAAGCGATCGGGAAAGCCAGAGGCTCTCGAACCGATGACCGCCTACGAGAGGAAGGTCGTGCACGATACCGTCGGGCAAGTTGAAGGCCTGGAGACGGCCAGCGAGGGCGAGGAGCCCGAGAGGCGGGTGGTCATTCGGAGGCGGGCCCGCTGAGAGGAAGAAACGCCGCCAGGTCCAGGCGGTGTTTCACGTGAAACTAAACACTCGCTCGATAGTTGAGCATCTCGACGACGCTCAGTCGAGACTTCTCCGAGCATACGTCGACCTCCTCCGAGCAAAGGCCGTCCCCCTGGGGCTCATCTCGGAATCGGACGCCAGTCGTCTCTGGGATCGTCACATCCTGGACTCCCTTCGCGGCCTTGCGGGTGTCGAGGAGGCTGATCAGAGCGCCTTCGACATCGGCTCTGGGGCGGGCCTACCGGGGATCCCGTTGGCCATTGCCCGGCCCGCGATCCGGTTCAGCCTGGTGGAGTCGAAGCGCCGGCGGGCAGCCTTCCTCGAGATGGTGGTGCAGGCGCTGAAGCTGCCCAATGTCTCGGTACTCGCTCTTCGGGCGGAGGCAGTGGGCGGGGTTGCGGACCTCTGCCTGGCCAGAGCTCTTGCCGCACCGACCGACACTTGGCGGGCGGCGTCCTCGCTGCTGTCGGACCGGGGTCGCCTCGTGTACTGGGCCGGGCGGAGCTGGAGCGATGACGAAGTTCAGCGGCTGGCACGAATTGGAGCAAAGGCCAAAATCTGTCTGAAACCGGAGTTCCAATGGCAGGGACCACTGGTTATCATGACCTCGGTTTTCAACAACACCCTCGAGGGCGAATGACCGAGCATGAAGAACGACCCAACGAGTCGCTGAAGAGGCCCCAGCCGAGTACCTTCTTCAGCCCGCCGCCCTTCCCCGAGGCCGCCGACGAGGCCCCATCGGAAGAAGGGGGAACGAGCATGTCCGACTCTGCCCCCGCCGGCGGGATCACGGTCATGGAACCCCTGCCTCCGCCCATGCCATCGGAGGAGATGGTCGCCGAGCTGGAAGCCTGGAGACCAGAGGAGGGATCGGAGGCCTACTCGGGACCGACCGACCGAGCCAGGGTGATCGCCATAGCGAACCAGAAGGGAGGGGTGGGCAAGAGCACCACGGCCGTCAACCTCGGGGCCTGCCTGGCCGAAAAGGGGCAGCGAGTGTTGGTGGTCGATCTCGACCCGCAGGGCAATGCCTCCACGGGTCTCGGGATCGATCATGCTGCCAGGACCGCCAGCACGTACCAGGTCCTGACGGCGGGGTTGGACATCAGAGACGCTCTCATCGCGACCGAGGTCGAGGGCCTGTGGGCCATCGCCTCCACGATCGACCTGGCAGGGGCGGAGATCGAGCTGGTCACCCAGTTCTCCCGGGAGTCCCGGCTGGCCAGGGCCCTGGACCCGGTCCGGGGTGAATTCGACTTCATCCTGCTCGACTGTCCTCCCTCTCTGGGGCTGCTCACGGTGAACGCCCTCACCGCTGCGGCCGAGCTGCTCGTGCCGATCCAGTGCGAGTACTACGCGCTGGAGGGCCTGGGGCAGTTGCTGAAGAACGTCAGGCTGGTCCAGCAGAACGTGAACCCGCAGTTGAGGCTCACCGGGATCGTGCTGACGATGTTCGACGCCCGGACGAAGCTGGCCGAGCAGGTGGTGGCCGAGGTCCGCTCTTACTTCGGAGGCCGCGTGTATGATGCCGTCATACCTCGAACGGTGCGGCTGGCCGAGGCTCCGGGATTCGGCAGGCCGATCACCTCGTACGACCCGGGGTCGAGAGGAGCGCTGGCCTATCGCCAGCTCGCACAGGAGCTTCTGGGAGACGGGACCGCGGACGGGAAGGCGGGCGCTGCGACGCTGGCCGGCGCGGGGAATGGACAGGCTCAGTCCGAGAAGGCCGAGGCAGCGGTGGGGACCGACGCAACCGGTGGTGCCCCGGCGAAACCGGCCGGGCCCGAAACCGGCGCGGAGGGCAAGACGGGCAAGCGGGCACGTCGGAAGAAAGAGGGCACGCAGAAGCGCTCGACTCGTCCGCCCGCGGGTAACAGGGCGGCCAGGGCACAGGAGTCACTCGGGACACAGCAGGAAGTGACCCCAGGGGCGGAGGGATCGGGCCAGGCGGAGATGGAATCGCCCTCCCCTGTGGATGCCGCCGCCATTTCGGTGGAGCCGTCCGACGTCGACCGGGAGCCTCGTGATACCGGGGGGGAGCCTTTGAGTCCGGAGTCCTCGGCCCCTGCCGCAGTGGAGGACGCCGAAAATCCGGCGGACTCTTCGGGGCAGAGCGGCGGGGCGAGTCCGGCCCCCGCCGATGATGAAGCGAGCACTGAGGTTCGCGGAGATGAAGGAGACCTGGAAGCCGTCGGTGAGGGTCCAGCCGAGCAGACGGAGCGCCCCCCGGGGGAGCGCAAGCGTCGGTGGCCGTTCGGTAGGAACAAAGGAGGTCAACGGTGAAGCGAGGAGGCCTGGGGCGAGGACTCTCGTCGCTGATCCCTGGGGCGACCGAGGAGCGCGGCCTGCTCGACATCCCGGTGAGCGCGATCGCGCGGAACCCACGGCAGCCACGGGGCGACTTCCCCGAAGACACGCTGGAGGCCCTCGCTCGCTCAATCCGCGAGGTGGGTGTCCTCCAACCGGTGGTGGTCCGGCCCCGTGACGGAGGGTACGAGATGGTGGCGGGGGAGCGGCGGCTGCGGGCGGCCAAGCTGGCCGGCCTGGCGACCATCCCGGCCATCGTGCGGGAGGGCGACGACACAGAGTCTCTTCGTGAGGCTCTCATCGAGAACATCCATCGGGAGGACCTCTCGCCGCTCGAGCTGGCGGCGGCGTTTCAGGAGCTCTTGGAGGATCTGGGCGTAACCCAGGAAATGCTGGCCGAGCGGCTCGGGTACTCCCGGGCGCATGTGGCGAACACGATCCGGCTCCTGTCGCTCCCGGGGGATGTCCAGAGACTGCTGGCCGAAGATCGTATCCAGGCCGGCCACGCCCGGGCATTGCTGGGGCTCCCGGACGACGAGGCTCGGTCCACCCTGGCCCTGCGCGCAGCCGCCGAGGCGCTGTCCGTCAGACAGGTCGAGGACCTGGTGCGCAGGTACACCGAAAGGCCGAGCCCGGTCGTTTCCCAGGCGAAGAAGGCGCCGGACCCGATGCTTTCCGAAGTCGAGGAGATCCTTTCCGAGCAGCTGGCCACGCGGGTGCAGATCACTCTCGGTAGGCGGAAGGGCAAGATCGTGGTCGAATTCGCCTCGAGGGAGGACCTCGAGCGGATCGTCTCGGAGATCGTCGGCTCCGGGCCGGGGATGGCCCCCGACTGATCGCCCCCGACGTGGCTCGCCTCGATCTGCGAGAGGCCATGCGGGCTCTGCGTGGTTTCACCCTGGGCCTGGCTCTGGGTGCGGCGCTGGCAATGGCGACGCGAAGGAACGGCCGACTTACGGAGGGACGGCCGGATCCGACCCCTTCGCGCTGACCTGTCCGGGCGGAGCGGCCTTACTCACCATCGGGACGACCCCGCTCAGACGCCGTCGAGGATGCGGGCTGATCCTGCCGGGGAGCGTTGCCCGCGAAGAAACTCTCGACCGCGTCGGTGACGGCCTTGGCGACCTCTCGCTGGAACGCCGGGTCACGGATCATCGCTTCTTCTCGCGCGTTCGTGATGAAACAAGGCTCGACGTGGACGGCGGGCATCTGGGTCTCACGAAGAATGGGCAGCGATTTTGGATGCGTCCGGAGGTCCTTCAGGCCGAGTCGATCCGTCAAGGCCTGCTGGATCGCCTCCGCCAGGCGTTGGCCGGTCTGGGAGAACCAGTTCTCGCGACCGTAGTAGAAAGTGGAGGCCCCTTCCGCCGCCGGGTCGTCATGCGCGTTGAGGTGCACGGCGATGAGGATCTCGGCCCCCGCCTCGTTCGCGCTGCGGGCCCGTTCGGCTGGGGACGGATTGGCGGTAGCAGTCCGCAGGAGGAACGGGGCGGCACCCCTGGCCCGAAGCTCGTCGAGGAGAGCGGTGGCCAGCCAGAAGGTGGCCTCCGCCTCGAGGGTTCCGGCCGGCCCGACGTCCCCGGTGTCCCCCGGACCATGCCCCGGGTCGATGGCGATGCGCGACCCCTCGAGTGTGGCGGAGAGACGGCGCAGGGCCTCGGCCTCGCGCACATCCGCCCTCCCCGGGCCCGGCGCGACCGGGCGGAGACGCCGCAGGGCGTCCACGGTGGTCATCCCCACGATGCCATCTGGGGGAAGGCCCACGTTCCGTTGGAACTCCAGCACTGCTCGCTCCGTGCGCTCGCCGAGGATCCCATCCTCGCGTCCGGCGTCGAACCCAAGGAGGTTCAGGCCGGCCTGAAGTGCGCGGACGTCGTCTCCTCGGTAATAGGGATATCTGAGGTACAGGACGCGATCACCCAGCGAGTAGCCGGCCTCGACCAGTTCGTTCCAGGTGTCGTCGCCGACCTTGCCATCTACCATCAGCCGGCGCCGCTGCTGGAACTCCCTCACGCCTTGTTCGGTGGTCGCCCCGAACTCGCCATGCTCGCGGGGGTCGATGCGGTACCCCAGGGCGGCCAGGCGAGCCTGTATGTCTCGCACGGCTTCGCCGCGAGCGCCTCGGGAGAGCGTCTGCATCATCGCTATTCTGACCACGCCGTCGGGGCCCGCGCCGGGCCGCGCTCGTGTCGACACCTCGGGAGAAGATGATTTCGGGCCGGTGGTGGTTCCCGGGCGCGAGGCGCCAGGGGCCGTCACGGCCCTTTAGGCCGCGATATGTGGCTCGATCTCGCGCAGGATGGCTTCCTTGCCTCGGGCGCCCACGACGCGCGCCTTCTCTTGCCCGTCCTTGAACATGATCAGCGTGGGGATGCTCAACACACCGAACTTGCGAGCCGTTTCGGGATTGTCGTCCACGTTCATCTTGACGGCCTTGATTCGCCCCGCGTTGTCACGGGCGATTTCCTCGACGACCGGAGAGACCATGTGACAGGGAACGCACCACTCCGCCCAGAAGTCCACGAGGACCGGCCGGTCAGCCGTCAGTACCTCGCTCTCGAAGCTCTGGTCGCTCACCTGTATGATGTTATCAGACATTCCGGAGTTCCTCCTCCATGCAGTCGCCGATGATCGCGACCAACAGCATCGAACTCGGATCGACCTCCTTTTATTCCCCGCCGGGAGGGTTGAGACTCATGTACGTGCGCTCTGCACGCCGGGTCCAAGCTTCACGCTTGCCCGCCGCAGCCAGCCGGTCCAGGAGTGTCTGAGACCTGGTGGTCTCGGTCACGGCGATCCGATACAGACGGACCAGGGTCGGATACGGGTTCACCCACGTGCCGCCCGCCGACTCGATGCCGAAGTGCAGATGTGGAGGGAACTCGTCGCGATGCCCGGGAGACCCGTACCCCGTATTGCCCACGCGCCCGAGAACTGCCCCGGCAGCGACCTGCGCTCCCGTCCGGATGCCGGTCTGCACGCTCGACAAGTGCGCATACAGGTAGTAACGGCCGTCGACTCCCCGCACTCCGACCCGGGTGCCGGAGTAGAAGGTCCACCCCACGTTCTCCACGACTCCTCGTTCCATGGCCAGGACGGGGGTCCCTCGCTCGGCGACGATGTCGATCCCCAGGTGGACGCCGACCAGTTGCCATTTCCCATTGATCAAGCGCAGGCGGGGAGCGTGCCAGTTGTTCGGGAATTCGAGGAGGGAGAGGAAGTTCGACCGCGCCACGGGAAAGGCCTTCCCGTCGAGGATGACCGGGCGATAGTAGGCGGGAATCGCTACCGGAAAAGAGGCGGCCAGGTTGCCCGAAGGCCCCGCCGAACGCAGCTTCCCAGCCTGGCCCACCGCAGCGTGACCGGGGGGGAGGCCCTGGATCCCGGCGAGGAACACGAGCGAGACGACCAGCAGGCCATGATGGTGCCGAGTGGAGCGGGCGCGGCGTGGCGCCGCCAGGCGGGGGCGCGGTCGAAACGTCGGCACGGGCCAAGTGTAGGGGCTCAGGGCGAGAGTTCGGGGTGCCTCCGAGGAGAATGAGCCCCTAATGCCCCTGAGCTTCGAGGAATCGTTCGGCGTCGATCGCCGCCTGGCAGCCCATGCCAGCCGCAGTGATGGCCTGGCGATAGATGAAGTCCACGACATCACCCGCGGCGAAGACGCCGTCGACATTCGTCTGAGTGGTCGGCTCTCGCACCACGATGTAGCCGTTCTGGGTCTCGACTTGCCCCTCGAAGAGCGAGGTGTTGGGCGAATGGCCGATGGCCACGAACACACCACCCGCCGCCAGGTCGCGAGCCTCATCGGTCTTCACGTTCCGCACCCTGGCTCCCTCCACCTTTCCGTCTCCGAGGATCTCCTCCACCACGGAATCCCAGATGAAGTCGATCTTCTCGTGGGCCAGGGCGCGGTCCTGCATGATCTTGGAGGCCCGGAGCTGATCTCTCCGGTGGATCACGGTGACCTTCGTGGCGAAGCGGGTGAGGAACAGGGCTTCCTCGATGGCCGAGTCCCCGCCCCCCACTACCAGGAGCTCCTGGCCTCGGAAGAAGAACCCGTCGCACGTGGCGCACGTGGAAACGCCGCGGCCCAGGAGGCGGCGCTCCGATTCCAGGCCGAGCATCTTGGCGCGTGCCCCGGTGGCGATGATGAGGGTTCGGGCCCGCCATTCCTCGTCGCCGGACCACACGCCGAACGGGCGGGAGGAAAGGTCCACCCGGTTGGCCTCCTGATGGAGAAGCTCAGCATCGAAGCGAGCAGCTTGCTTCTCGAACTTCTCCATGAGCTCGGGGCCGAGGACTGCGTCGGGGAAGCCGGGGTAGTTCTCCACCTCTGTGGTGAGCATCAGCTGGCCCCCCGCGTCGATGCCCTTGAGAACCAACGGCTTCAGATTGGCGCGGGCTGTGTACAGTGCCGCCGTGAGCCCGGCCGGGCCTGAGCCCAGGATCACGGCGTTGCGTTCTTCCACGGGTGTCATTGTCCCATAGGAACATCGGCGGACCGCGCCGTGTTCCTGCCGCAACGCAGGCGCCGTCGCGCCCCAGCTACAGGGGCTGGTCGGCTTCGTACAGGAAGTTGCAGTCCTGCCGGCCCACCACGTAGACCCGAAGGTGGGACCTGTTGCCGCCCTCGGTCTGAACGGCGACCACGTAGGCGGGTGTTCCCTGGTAGGTGGCGGTCTCCAGGTAAACCGGGACCGTGTCCGCCGCCAGGCCGGTCCCTCTTACGGCGCACCGGACGACGTCGGACGCGGAGATGGCGACGGCCTTCGGCGCAGACCCCTCCAGCGAGGGAGTGGGTGGCGGCCCCGCCAAGGTCTCGCTCCGCTCGAACGCTCCCCTTCGGGCATCCTGCCCGAGCTGCCTGGCCAGCGCCTGGATGGAGGCCTGGTCGTAGTCGGAGCTGCGGTCGAAGACGGGGGGATAGTTCGTGGCCACCGTAGGGGACGCTGCCGATCCTGCCGCCGGCCCTCCGGCTGTCTTCGAACCCCCGCCCCTGTTCAGGACGAGAGGGACGATCGCGAGAGCGGCCAGGACGGCCGCGACGCCGGCGAGCGCTGCCCAGGAAACCTGCCACTGGCGCCTCTGCCGGGCTTCCCGGCGGTCGGCGAGCTCGTCGCCCGCGCCCACGCCAGCACCGACCGGCACGTGCTCGGGCTGCTGTTCCGCGGGCCCGGCCGCTGGCTGCACCTCGGCCCTGCGCAGCGCCTCGATGCCCTGGGCTGCCAGACCGGGGGCCTCGAGCTCGGGAAGCGACATGAGCGCGGCGCGGGCCGTCTTCGCCAGATCCAGCTCGTCCCGGCACTGCGAGCACTCGGCCAGGTGTGTCTCGACGGCTCGGCGCTCCTCGGGAGAAGCCGAGCCGTCGGCGTAGCCGGCCAGGAGCTCGTCTGGGTGGTCCATGGGTGCGTCGTTATGGCCTGTCATGGGTTCGGTGGCTTGGACGGGGCCGGAACGGCTCGGGGTTCCCGGGACTCCTCTCCGAGGAGAGCGCGCCCCAGCGCGACCCGGCCCCGGTGGAGCCGGGACTTGACCGTTCCGACGGGGACATCCAGGGCGCGGGAGATGTCGTCGACGGACCAGTCCTGCAGCTCGTGCAGGATCAGGACCATCCGGAACTCCGGCGGGACTTCGAGCAGCGCGCGCTGGACGTCTGCGGAGGCCGCGGCCTGGTCGGCGTGGTCGCCGGTGGCCGGCGCTTGGACCAGGTTGTCCTCCAAGCTTGCGGCAGGCTTGCGACGGCGGGCCATGTCGTAGCACGCGTTGACGGCGATCCGGTGGAGCCAGGTCGAGAAGGCGGCGTCCCCTCGGAACGACGGCAGGTGGCGGAAGCAGGACAGGAACGCGTCCTGGGTGGCGTCGCGGGCGTCCTCAGGCGCTCCCAGCATCCGGTATGCCAGGTTGTAGACGCGACGCTCGTGGCGCTGCATGAGCATGACGAAGGCATGCTCATCGCCGGCCTGGAAGCGGGCGACCAGGTCTCCATCGGAGGGCGCGGCGGCTCCGGGACCCGCGCTCATGCCCGGCTCCAGTTGATGCCGCGCTTCCCCCGGGGCGGACGGTTCATCGAGGCCCTTCGACGGTGGCCTCGGCGATCGATGCGGCGAAGCGCCCGCCGTCGGCACCCAGCCGTGTTATCCAGATGAGGAGGCCCGACGCCCGGACGGGCTTCAGCTCCACGACCACCGTTCCCTTCGAGCCCATCGTGAACGTCGTGGAACCGTCGGTCGACGGGAGCGGCTCCGCGGCGGCCTGCGGAGCGGAGCCGGCCTTGATCTCGAACGTCCAGCCCTCGATCGAGCTCACAACCTCGATCCGCTCGACGCGGGTCTTCTTCCCCAGGTCCAGCCAGAGCCCGAGGCCGTCCTTCAGGCCTCCGAACTCAGCGGAGTTGTAGTGATCGGTGCCCCAACTGGTCGTCCGTTCTCCATCGATGACCAGGCCTGTGTCCTCCGGATGCTCGGCACCGTCGCTCCCCTCGGGATCGAAGTCACGTACCCCGACGATCTCGATCTTCGCAAGGCTCGTCGCCTGCTCCCCGCCCGGGCTCTTCGGAGCCGCCCGAACGCCCAAGGGTCCGCCGATCTCCAGCCGTCCGAGGGCGAGGCCACCGACGATCGCTGCCCCCGCGAGGACGATCACGATCAACGGGATGAGCATCCATGAACGGAAGACGGAAGGAGCGGGTGCCGCGGGGTGTGCGGGCGTCTCGTGCGAGACCAGGGAACCGGCTCGAGTGGCCGAAAATGGCTGTGTCGCAGAAAGATCGGAGCCCCCGACAGCCCGTTCCAGGGCTGATCGCATCGAGCCAGCCGACTGGAAGCGGTCTTCCGGCCGTCGGGCAAGGGCCCGCAGGACCAGTGCCTCCACCTCGCGAGGGATCCCGCCGCGAAACGCCCGGGGCGAGATGGGGTCCTGATTGAGGCGCATCAGCGCGACGGCCATATCGCTTTCGGCCTGGAATGGAACGCGGCCCGTGAGCAACTCGTACAGGATGATCCCCAGGGAGTAGAGGTCCGACCGGGCATCGACCTCGGACCCCTGAACCTGCTCCGGCGAGAGGTACCTGACGGTCCCCAGGGCCTTCCCGGTCGTCGTGAGGTCGGTACCGGTGAACGCGGCCTTGGCAATGCCGAAGTCCGTGACCTGCACGCGTCCATCGTCCGCCACGAGGATGTTCGCCGGCTTGATGTCGCGATGGACCACCCCGTTCGCGTGCGCGTAGTCCAACGCCCCCAGAATGGGCGCCACCAGCGCGGGTACCTCCTCGGGTTCCATCGGCCCTCGCTCGGCCATGACCTCTCTGAGGTTCCGTCCCTCCGAATACTCCATGACGATGAACGAGACGTCGTCGTCGACGCCCGTGTCGTAGACACTCACGATGTTGGGATGGGTCAGTCTGGCCGCGGCCACCGCTTCGCGCCGGAATCGGTTGGCGAAGCCCTGATCGCTGGCGAGGTCGTCGCGCAGGATCTTCACCGCGACCGTCCTGGCAAGCACTTCATCGCGAGCACGCCAGACCCTGGCCATCCCTCCGGTTTGGATGAGCTCTTCGAGGACGTACCGGCCGGCCAGCCGTCGCTTCGGGGCAGGAGCCTCCATGAAGCGCCAGTCTAATGCCGGCCCTACGGCGCACAGAGATGACGACACAGCGGGAACCGCAGCCGGGCTACTGGGTTCGAATCTCCTGGTCCGTGGCCTTCTGGACGTTGTATTTCTTGAGGATTCCCATCCGCTGGACGACCAGCGTGTTGGCGCGCTTGGACGCCTGCACGATGACCGAACCGTCATGGGCGACGCTGAACGAGGTGATGCTGGCCGAGGGGTCGACCTCCTGGGCCGCGATGAGGGCGTCTCGCTCCGCCAGGTCGGCTCGCTTGAATCGGTAATAGGTGTCGGCGCCGGCCAGGGCCGCAGCCCGGGATACGCTCTCCGCCTTGATCTGAGCCACCACCACCTGCGTGGTGTCGTACGCGGCAACACCGAACAGGATCAGCAGAAGCAGGTAACGGACAAGGATCCCGCTCAGGAAGAACCCGCTCTCGTCCCTCCAGCAGATCCGCTGCCCGCAGGCGGCCCTGGTCGGCTTCATCGCCGCCCCACTCTGCTTCGGACCATCTGGGCGATGAGGGTGAGCTCCTGCATCCGAAACGCGGCCGCAACCGCGACGAAGGTGAGCAGCCCGGCGACCACCCCGCCCCCCACCTGCAGCAGCTGGGGCCCCAGGCTGGCGGTGCCGAAGGCCTGGCCCAGCAACCTGGCCACCAGGTAGGCCACGGCCCCCGTGGCCAGCCCGCCCAGCAGGATCCGGCCGACGGCGGGCACCAGACGGCGACCTTCGAGTCCTCCCAGCCTCCGCCGAAGGATCGTCACCGCGACGATGGCGGCGAACGTATACGCCGTGGCGTGTCCCAAAGCCAATCCCTCCACCCTGAGGTATCGGAAGTAAAGGAAGTTGACTGCAGTGTTCAGGGCCACGGCGAAGATATTGATCAGGGCTGGGGTTCTGGTGTCCTGCATGGCGTAGAAGGCCCGCAGCAGGAGCTGGAACGCACAGAACGAGAACAGCCCGATGGAGAAGTTCTGCAGGACTTTCGCCAGGAGGTCCGTGCTCTGGGCCTGCATGACGCCATGCTGGAGCAGGAGCCGGATGATCGGTACTGAGAGGGCCAGATACCCAAAGGCGGCCGGCACCACGATGAACGCGGTCCCTCGCAGCCCCCGGACCAACTGAGAGCGGAACATCACGACGTCGTCATCAGCCCACCGGGACGAGAGGGAGGGGAGCAGGGCCGTCATGATCGACACGGCGAAGATGGCGTAGGGGAGCTGGAAGAAGATGAAGGCTGAGGTATAGGCTGTGTATCCACCTCGGGGCCGGGTGGCCAGCGCGATGACGACCAGGTAACCGAGCTGGTTGACCACCACGTACACCAGGGCCCACCCGGCCAGCCGCGCGATCCGACGGAGCCCGCGGTCCTTCAGGTCAAAGGTCCATCGCCACCGGAAGCCGATCCGTCGGAGGGCGGGCCACAGGGCCAGGGACATGACCACCACCCCGAGCGTGGTGCCGGCTGCCAGCACGTACTTCTGGAACGTGGAGATGGTGACGGGCGTGGGAGTGGCCCCCCGGGGGGTCAGGGCGGCGAACACGAAGAACGTGGCGGTCGCGATCAGATTGTTGAGGATGGGGGCGAACATCGGAACCGCGAAGCGGCGGTGTGCGTTGAGGAGCCCGGTGGCCACACCCGCCCCGAGCCCGTAGAAGACGATCTGCGGCATGAACCACTTCAGGAAGAACGCGGCCAGGGCGCGCTCCGCGTCCACCTCGGGGCCGTGGACCCCCACGGTGTACATGCGGATGATCAGTCCCGAGCCGAGGATCCCGAGGATCATCACCCCCGACAGGACGATCAGGGCGAACGTCAGGACCGCCCGTGCCGTGTGCCATGCCTGGTCGCGTCCCTCGTCCTCCAGGCGTTCCACGAACACGGGGACGAACACAGAGGCCAGGATTCCGCCCACCGCCAGCTCGTAGATGATGTTGGGGGTGGTGTTGGCGACGTTGTACGAGTCCGCCAGGCGGCTCTCCGTGACTCCGAGGGCATAGGCCATCGCTGCGACGCGAAGGAAGCCTGTGAGCCGGGACAAAGCCGTCCCCACGGACATCACCGCGGAATGGCGAACGAAGGACCGCGTGGTGTCGACGGTGGCTTCGCCCGCGGCGTCCTGGGGATCCGTGCCCGACTCGTCGGGCGTCTCGGGAGGCTTCACGTCCTCCGCCGAGGCAGGAACCTCCTTCCCCACCAGGCCAAGAGGAACAGCGCCGCGCCGATGGTGACGAACAGCGCCAGCCGATTGTAGGCGGTCGACCTCACCACAAGGCCTCGTTCGACGATGACCTCCGGGAAAGACGCGCCGGGCGTGACCAACCGGACCCGGATGGGGATCCGGCCGTTTGCCAGCGACTTCACTCCGATGGTGAGGGTCTTGTCATTGGGCGGCAGTTCCACGACGCGAGAGGCTCCTCCGGCAAACTCCAGTCTGCGGTCGCTGATGAACTGAAGCACCACCGTGACCGTGTACCCGGAGGCGTTTTCCAGCGTGACCGGGATGAACCCCGCTCGAGAGGTCAGCGTCACCACGCTGGTCCCGATGCCGAGCCGGTCGTAAACGCGTCGGGCCGTGCTGTCCACGGAGCCGATGAACTGCTGGCCGAGCGTTGAGTCGGCGAGGAACGCTCCGCTGTCGGCCAGGAGCAGGTTGTGCCGGAGTCGTTCGATCAGGGGCTCGCCGCCGTGGATGGCCTTGTTGAAATGCGCCAGGGAGATCTTGGCTCGCTCCAGCCGGTCCACGTACAGAGGAGAGAACGAGGGGTAGTTCCTCACCGGGACTTGCCGGCGGACTTGCGGCGGGACGGAGCTGGCGAATGCGGACGCTGTCAGCTGATGGAGCCAGGGAGAGGATCGGATCAGCGAGACGAAGGCCGGGTGGAAGCGCGGGGCCGCGGCGAGCTTCTCGGGGAACATCACCGCGGCCCCCCTCCCCGGCGTCCCGGGTAGCTCGAACCAGATGGCCGCCAGCTCCCCGAGGGCGAGTTGCGCGGCCAGTCTGGGATCCGCCGCATTGCTGCGGATGAATCCCTGCACCTCGGGATCGGGCAGGACCGCGGTGAGCGACGAGGCCCCCGAGGTGAGCCTGGCGGTCGGAGGCGCCGCGAACTTGGGAAAGGTCAGGAAGCTCGGATCGACCGGGGTCGTCCGCGCACCCAGGGACGCCAGCTTCTGCAGCGTGAGCGGGTCGAGGGCGGACCCGGGAGGGCGAGCGACGTCGGAGGCGACAGGCCGACCCAGGACCGAGGCGACCAGTTGCCTCCCTTCTTCCAGGAGCCTGTCGAGGTCGCGGTCCATGCCGGCCCGGAGAAGAGCGGGCAGGCTGGGGTCGCCCATCGGGTAGGCGACGAGCTCGACGCCCGGCCGGGACGCAACCTCCTGCAGGCGGGCCAGCATTCGCTGGGCGGCGGCCGCTCCTCCTGTCCCCTTGGGAACGGTTCGAGCTCCGCCTTGTGCAGCGATCCTGTACCCTCCCGCCATCCGCCTGAGCTGGTCGAGCAGCGTCGGCGACACCACCAGGTCCACGGCCCGGTTCCGGATACCGGACAGGGCCTCGACGAGGGCGTCCAGCCGCCCTCCTGGTGCGATGTCTGCCTCGATCGTCCCCGGCTGAAAGATGCCGTTCGGGTGGTACTGCAGGGGCTCGGACAGCACCCAGGTCCACGCGAGGTTGAGTGGGACCTCCGGGCGTTCGATCAGGAAGACGGTGGGGGTGCGAAGGACCCCAACCGGAACGTCCTGCGATCGAAGCTCCACGCGCAACGGGTACAGAGCGCTTTCCCCCCGCTGCGCGATCTGGCCCATGCCCTGCCGGACCCTGAAGGCCCGGCTCTGGCCCGGCTCGAGCGTTCCCTCCTGGGGAAACGGGTAGGCCGCGATGACCGGCGTGGGGTCGGAGCGGATGGAGAGTTCGTAGAGCGAGCGAGATCGGGCCGGGGCCAGAACGAGGAGCTCCACCGTGAGGGACTTCAGGTCCATCGCCGAGTTGTTCGTGGCCTGGAACGAGAGGTCCAGTGGCCGGCGCTGGCCTGTCCAGGCGGTCTGTGAGAGGAGCGTCATCGTCACCGAGGGCTGGTCCTGGGCGTTGGCCTGCCGCGTCACCGAGACCATCCAGAACAGGCCGAGCAGCAGCATGATGAGACCAGCGAGGAGACGACGCGTCACCGCGTCGCCATTCTAGCCACGGCTCTGATTCCCACGGCCAGCAGGTCGTGGGCCTCCAAGCCGCCGTAGGCGGCGGCCACCAGGAGGAGAAAGGTCGCCACCACCGCGCGAAGCGTCCGCTCTCTGGCCCGCATCGTCCACCTGGATCCGACGGCCGCGCCAGGGATGACCCCGAGGGTGAGCCAGAGGAAGATGGCCCAGTCGATGTGGCCGAGCAGCGCGTGAACCACCGTACCGGGGATGACCAGGAACGCGATGATGACCAGCGAGGTTCCCAGCGCTCGCTTCAGTGGCATCTGCAACACCCCAGCCATGATCGGAACCATGACCACTCCGCCCCCGATCCCGAGTAGCCCGGAGAAGATGCCGGCCGCCAGCCCCATCAGGACGAACGCCCGCGCAGAGGGATGGACGGGGCGGCCCGGTACCTCGACGACCGACTTGCCCAAGCCAACTCGCACCGCCTGCCACGCGATCAACCCGGCCGTGACGAGAAGGAGGATCCGGGCGTCGATGAACTTCGTCAGGTAAGCGCCGCCTGCGGCTCCGACTGCGCCGGGAGGTGCTGCCCACCGCACCGCGCGGTAGTCGATCTGGCGAGCCCGGCGGTACGCCTGCATGCCCGAAAGGGTCGTCGGGAAGATGACCGGCAGGGGCGTCCCGACGGCCACGATCGGTCTGGCCCCGAGGAGCACCTGCACGGCTGGCGTGGTGATGATGGCTCCGCCGACCCCGAACGCTCCGCCCATGACGCCGGCCACGAACCCCGACAGGATTCCAAGGAGCGCCTCGGTGACCACCCGAGCCGGTCAGGCGATCCGAGCGAGGGCCTCGGCGGCGCGGCGGAGCACGTCGCGCTCGCTCGGATAGCTTGCCCTGCGCCTGGCCTCCTCCAAGGGGTACCAGCGAACGTCCTCCATCTCGTGGTCGTGAACCGATACGTCGCCGCCTACGGCCTCCATGAGGAAAAACGTGACCTTCTTCCGGACCCGCTCTTCCTCCCAGACGTACCAGTAGGAGATGTCTCCGAGCGGCTCGACGATCTCGGCCACCAGTCCTGTCTCCTCCTGGACCTCACGGACGGCCGTCTCCTCCGGGGCCTCCCCCTTCTCCACCAACCCCTTGGGCAGGCCCCAGGCCAGGTCGCCCTTGCGGGTCCGGCGGGCTGCCAGGGCCACGTCGATCCCACCGCTGCGCCGGCGTATCACCACCCCTCCCGCCGAGTGCTCCGACCGGGTCTTCACGACGCCGGCCTCGTCGGGTCGCGCCCGGCCAGGATCGAAGCCACCTTGGCCCGCGTCGCCTTGACCAGGTCCCTCCCTCGGATCTTCAGGACGGATCGGACCTCACCGCCGGGAAAATAGAGCACGGCGTCACGATCGAGCGAGCGGTCGACGACGACGGCGAAGCCGTTGGGCAGCCCGACCGGAGGGATGGACTCCGGGAGGTACTCCGTGAGCTCCGAGGCCCGTTCGTAGCTGACCTTGGAGAGCTCTCTGTTTCCCGCCGCTCGCCGGACCTTGCCCACGTCCGGCGCCGTCCCCGCGGGCACGACCGCAGCCACGGCCACTTTCGGGCCCTCGAACACGACAACCTTCCCCACTACCTCCTGGGGAAGGTCGAGGACGGCCGCCAGGCGCTCCGGGGTCCGGAGACGGCCTCGAGCCGAAAACACCTCGTGGGGAACCTCGCGTTCGATCAGGTAGTTATGGACGTCGACGCTGGTCCGCACCGCAGGGGGAAGTATGGCAAAACGGGGAGGGAAGGCCGTTCGCCGTTCGCAGAGACCGCGACCTCCCTGAACACCAGCGAAGGCGGGCATCTCGGCCCGCCTCCGCTAGAAGGGTGTCCAGGAGAGTGGTCGACTTACTTGGATCCGCCCTTCCGGCCGATCCGCTGGTAGAACTCCACGCCGTAGCGCTTCTTGGTGGTGTCTCCCCCCTTCTTGCCACCGATACGGCCGATGCGGCCGAAGAACTCCTCTCCGTGGCGATTCTTGGTGGTGAGACCACCCTTGCGACCGGCCTCCGCCCGAGACATCTTGCCGTTCGAGGACTGGGGCATGAGGACCTCCTCCTCGGAGTGCGGGCTTCGTCTGGTTGCTACCCTTCGTCTCCGACGGGCAAACAACCCAGGCTGGGGAGGGAAGTCGATACGTCACCCACCTGGGCAAGCATTCTCCTCCTTGACGATATGCTCGGGACGCCATGACTCCTTCCGACCTACCCCCTCCCGACGTGCCCGGGCCCTCCGGCTCGTCCGATCCGCGGCTCGAGGTCGATCCGGTGGCCGTGGAGCTCGGCGAACGGTTCGCGACCGCGGGATACCAGCTCTACCTGGTGGGGGGGGCCGTACGCGACGTTCTGATAGGACGTCCCCCTAGAGGGGAGCTGGACTTCGCCACGGACGCGAAGCCGGAGGACATCGTCAGGGTCGTCACCGGCTGGGCCGAACAGAAATACCTGCAAGGGATCCGGTTCGGGACGGTTGGGGTGAAAAGGGCCGACCTGGACCTGCAGATCACCACGTTTCGCCAGGAGGTGTACCCGGAGGACGACCGCCACCCCGATGTGACCTTCGCTTCCGAGCTGGAGGTCGACCTGTCGCGACGGGACTTCACGGTGAATGCCATGGCGGTGCGGCTCCCCGGCCGGGAGTTCGTCGACCCCTTCGGAGGGGTGCGAGATCTGGCAGCGAAGCGGCTCGATACCCCGCTGGACCCGGAGGTCTCCTTCGGCGACGACCCTCTTCGGATGCTCCGGGCCGCGCGGTTCGTGGCCAGCCTCGAGCTCGCGCCGACCCCTCGCGTGGTCGCCGGGATGCGGGGGATGGCCGAGCGATTGGGGATCGTCTCGGCCGAGCGCATCAGAGACGAGCTCTCCCGAATGCTCGTGGCCGCCCGGCCGGCTCGCGGCCTCGAGCTCGTGGTCGAAACCGGTCTGGCCGACGTGTTCCTGCCCGAGCTTCCTGCGTTGAAAGTCGAACAGGACCCCGTTCACCGGCACAAGGACATCCTCAAGCACACCCTGGTGGTCGTGGAGAATTGCGAGGCGGACCTGGTGCTCCGCCTGGCCGCGCTTCTGCACGACGTCGGCAAGCCGTCCACGAAGAAGGTGACCGACGGGGGTGTGCAGTTTCACCACCACGAGGTCGTCGGGGCCCGCATGGCCGAGGTGCGGCTCCGTGCCCTCAGGTATCCGAACGATGTGGTGAGCGACGTGGTGAGGCTCGTCGAGTTGCACCTGCGATTCCATAGCTACCGCCTGGGATGGACCGATTCCGCGGTGCGCCGGTACGTGCGAGAGGCCGGTCCATTGCTGGATCGGTTGAACCAGCTCGTGCGGGCCGACTGCACCACCCAGAACCCCTTCCGAGCGAAACAGCTCGCGGCACTCCAGGACGACCTGGAGCTCCGCATCGCCCGCCTGGCCGAGCAGGAGAATCTCGAGAAGATCCGCCCGCCCCTGGACGGCAACGAGGTCATGGAGCATCTCGGCCTGAAGCCGGGCCCGCTGGTGGGTGAGGCCCTCGGGTTCCTGCTCGAAGAGAGGCTGGACCGCGGCCCGATCGACAAGGAGGAGGCCTACAAGCTCCTCGACGACTGGGCGAAGGAGCGCGGCATCCACGACCAATAGGGAGGCTGCCCCCCGTCGCGATGAATGCGTACCGTCGCGATCAACGCGTACCCCTCACACGATGGAGCCTGCGAGGACCGGCTGTCGCTCACGTCTTTCCCCAGGCGGTCCCGGTCCGGCGCGGTACCGGGTCCCTTCGGGCAGGAACCACTGAACCTCACCATTCGCGTGCCGTCTGATCTTCCACTGGTACACCGGTTGGCCTTCCAGTGAGAGATCCCGTAGCGCAGGGACAGCCAGTGGGCCAGGTCCATTGCCCCGCAGTCCCACTAGGCCCCGATGAAGTCGGCGTGGGCAATGAACCGGAACAGCTCCCGCTGGCCCGCACAGATGCCGGCGTGAACGGCGTCCATGCCCTCGATCAGTTCTTCGGTGGTGCGTTCGCTTGCTCGGGCACCCCAGACCTCGCTTGGTCAGGGGGAGGGAACTCTCAGCATACCGAACGTACGTTCGACTGTCAAGGCCGGACCACTCTTCCCCATAGGAAGCCTCAGGGATTCAGAGCCCGAAGTAGCTGGTGGGTCACGCTGCTTTCTTGGTCTCCCAGAAGATCTTGTCGATCTCGCCGATCAGGTCGAGCAGCTTCTGGCCCTGCCCCGGGTCCTGCGACTTCTTGGCGATGCCTGCTTCCTTGGTGGCATTCCAGAACAGGTCGTGGAGCTGCGGGTACTTCTGGGTGTGCTCGGGCTTGAAGTAGTCCGTCCACAAGACCCACAGATGATGCTTTACCAGGTCGGCCCGCTCCTCCTTGATGATGAGGCACCGGGACTTGTACTCCTCGGCGGTCTCGTTCGCCGACTTCTTGCTCTCGGCGTCCCCGTAGCGCTCCTGGATGGCCTTGACCGACTCGGCCTCGATTCGGGCCTGCGCCGGGTCGTAGACGCCACAGGGCAGGTCGCAGTGCGCGTGGACGATGCGGCTGGGGCGCAGCAGATCAGCGATCAGCTCGGCTAGCATCGTGCCTCCTTCCTCGACGGATTGACGGATGCGAGAGCAACGCTATCACGGTCATCTGAAACGGTTCTTCCCGCTCGGAGTCGCAGCCATGCTCGTTTGGTGGAGATGGCGGCCGTTCCCCGTGGAAGTGGAAGGGGAGAGCATGGCGCCAGCGCTGGAACCCGGCGACTACCTGGTCGCCGTTCGCGCCAAAGTGATCCAGGCGGGCTCGCTGGTAGTCGTGGAGCTTCCCCACCGGCCGGGCTACGAGATGGTCAAGCGAGTAGCTGGAGTCCCGGGCGACCAAATAGCCGATTTGACCATGGGTCCCGACGAGTACTGGGTTCTCGGAGACAACGAAGAAGGCAGCACCGACAGCCGAACCTTCGGTCCGGTCCCAAGAGAGGCCATCCACGGCCAGGTCGTACTGCGGTACTGGCCGATTCGCCGAGTGGCATGGCCCGGGAGTTGGTCCGGCTTAGCGAGTGACCGCCCGCTGGCTAGGAACGCCGGCGCCGTGGCCCCACCGCGGCTCTGATGAAACAGAAGGCAGCTCCAGGGACGAGGAAGACCGTCACGCTGCTGTAGAAATGAGCGACTCCCCAATCGCTGCTTCCCCGCACCAAGCTCACCGAGAACGGCAGAGGAGCGAGGCACAAGAGGCCCATCACGGTGAACGCGGCCCGAAATCCACTGAAGGCGGTTTTCGGGTTTGCGCTAGCCCTCGGTATCGGGGGGCAGGATCGTCGTCAGGAGCCAGCGGTTGTCTTCGTCACTCGTGATCTCCATCCGGGTGCCGTCCGGCGCGCGCAGTCGGAATCGCCTGCGCCGGACCACCGCTCCTCGCCGGCCGACCTCCTCGTTCCACGACTGCAACACCTCCACGGGCTCCTCTTCTCCTGCGATGACGACGGAGCGCGGGACCTCATCCGCCTTGCCGCCCGCGTAGAACCGGACGTCGATCCAGCGCCACCGCCCGATCCACCGCTCGGGGACCGGCGTCCACAGGAGATACACCAGGGCGCAGGCCGCGAGGATCCATCCCGGCGACAGGTTGGGGATAAGCACGATGGCCAAGCCTGCCGCGGCCACACGGGGAAGTGAGAAAGCAAGGTCGTACAGGGCGAAGACGCGACCACGAAACCGGTCCGGGATGGAGTCCTGCACGATGGTGTCCGCGGGGACCTTTCGCCACGGGTAGGTCAGGCCGAGGGTGAACGACATGAGGAAGATGGTCGGTCCGATGATCTTCGGGGCGACCAGGAGCCCGACGACCCCGGCAACTCCAAACGCCACCGCCATGATCCGCGGCTTCTCCAGGCGCTGCTCGAACAGACCGACGGTGGCCGTGCCGACGATCACCCCCACGCCGCCGGCTCCCACGATGCGCCCGTACGAGGCGACCCCCTGGTTGAACTCTTCCTTGAACACGACGACCGACAACACCGTGACCACTCCGATCATGAACTGATCCAGGGCTATCGAGGTGATCGACCCGAGCGCGGCTGGGGTCGATGCGAGCCTGCGAGCCCCCCGAGCCAGATCCGAGGCCACCCGACGGAGCTCGGTGCGAAGGGGCCGAGCCTTACCAGCCGGTCGAAGCGCCTTCGTGATCCTGGCTGCGATGAAGGCCGAGATCGGCCACAGGACCAGTGGAATCATCAACAGGCCCCTGTCTCCGATCTGGTCCGCGATCTGGGTTCCCAGAACCAGGCCGAGGAACGTGATCACCGTTCCCGTCGCCTGCGTCACTGAATTCCCCATCAGGAGGTCTTCCTCTGGAACCAGCGACGGCAGCACCGCACCCGTCGTGGAGATGTAGAAGCGGTTGAGCGAGACCACCACCAGGCTGAGGGCGTACAACAGGAGACTGGCCGGGCCACTCGTCAGGACCAGGATCCCCAGCGTGGCGGCCGCTCGTATCAACGGGGTGAACACAAGGATGCGTCGCCTGGACCATCGATCGATGACCACTCCGGTGAACGGCCCGAGCAATGAAAACGGAATGACCAGGACGGCGTAGGCCTTGGCCACCCCGATGGCGGTGCCTTTCTCGGGGGAGAGGAACACCAGGCGATCGATGAGAAACGCTTGAAAGATCCCGTCCGAGAGCGTGCTGGCCATCCGGGCCGCCGTCAGCAGTCGGAAGTCGCGCGAGGCGAGCGCTTCTCGTACCCGGGCCAAACTGCCCCGTCTGGGCGACGCCCTGCCTCTCCGGGACATGACGAAGTCAGGCTATACCGGCCACACGGATGCCCGGCCGAAGAGGAAAAGCGGCAGGACCTAGTTCGCGGTCTGGGCGTCGAAGAAGGCCGACCAGTCGTGCTGCTTCGAGGCGCCGTTGCCCAGGATGAACTCCTCCACCATCTCCCGGGCCGCGTCGTCGGAGAATTGCACGGGCGGCGACTTCATGAAGTAGGCGCTGGGGCCGATCAGCGGCCCGGACATCCCGCGGTCCAGGGCCAGCCGGGCGCAGCGGATCGCGTCGATGACGATGCCGGCGGAGTTCGGCGAGTCCCACACCTCGAGCTTCATGTCGATGGTCAGGGGAACGTTGCCGAACGCCGTGCCCTCCAATCGTATCTGGGCCCACTTCCGGTCCTGAAGCCATGGAACGTAGTCGGAAGGCCCGATGTGGATGTCGTCCTTCGGGAGGCCCTCCCGCAGCTGGCTCTGCACCGACTGTGTCTTCGAGATCTTCTTCGAGGTGAGCCGCTGGCGTTCCAGCATGTTCATGAAGTCCATGTTGCCGCCGAAGTTCAGCTGGTAGGTGCGATCGAGCTTCACTCCTCGGTCCTCGAACAGCTTGGAGAGGACCCGGTGGACGATCGTCGACCCGACCTGGCTCTTGATGTCGTCGCCGATGATGGGGACGCCGGCCTCCGCGAACCGGCGAGCCCACTCGCGATCGGAGGCTATGAACACGGGCATGCAGTTCACGTACGCGGCGCCCGCATCCAGGGCCGACTGGGCGTAGTGCTTGGCGGCGATCTCACTCCCCACCGGAAGGTAGTTCACTACCACCTGAGCACCGGCCTCGCGCAGGGCCGCGGTCACGTCCACGGGCTCCTCGCTCGACTCGGTCACCACCTCTCGGTAGTACTGGCCCAGTCCGTCCAGGGTCGGCCCCCGAAGCACGTCCACGCCGAGTGGCGGGACGTCGGCAAACCGGATGGTGTTGTTCGGCTCGCTGAAGATGGCCTCCGACACGTCTCTGCCAACTTTCTTGCCATCGACATCGAACGCGGCCACGACCACGACATCCGAGACCTGGTACGGGCCGAGCTGGACGTGCATGAGACCGGGAACCGCTTCGCCCGTGGGAGCGTCCTGGTAGAACTCCAGTCCCTGAACCAGGGCCGAGGCGCAGTTCCCCACGCCGACGATGGCGACGCGGATCTTGTCGTTGGACATCTATGCACGC
This sequence comes from Actinomycetota bacterium, assembly GCA_036505215.1. GTDB lineage: Bacteria > Actinomycetota > UBA4738 > UBA4738 > UBA4738 > DASXTW01. Next base: position 34,414 of record DASXTW010000164.1, read on the forward strand.
TCCCTCTGGGCTAGGCGGGCGGCCCGGCGTGACCGCCGGGGCCTAACCGGCTCGACTCGGGCCTGTTCGGCCTGGATGAGCTCGTCGAGCCAGCGGATGTCGTCTTCTGTTGTGGAGAGCTCACGGTTCATCAACGACAGCGTGTAGCTGTCGATTCCCTCCTTGAGCCTCTGGAGCGACTCCTTCAGGTGGGTCCACCGGCCCTCCAGGAACGACCGGCGTCGCTCCAGGAGGCGGATGCGGGTCTCGGGCTTCAGGTACTGGAAGAAGGCGAATCGAACGGAGAATCCGCTGTCCTCACTGGCGTCCTGTCCCGCTCGCTCGAGCAGCTCGGCGAACATGGCCTCGCCCTTCTCTGTGATCCGGTAGACGTTCTTGCGCCGCCCGACCTGCTCTCGCGGGAAGATCATCTCCACGGCTCCCTCCCGCTGGAGCCGCTTCAACGCGGGATAGAGGGATCCATACGACACCTGCCAGAAGCCGCCCAGCGTGTCCGCCAGGCGCTTCTTCAACTGGTAGCCGTGCATGGCCCGCTCCTTCAGGAGCCCCAGAATGGCCAGCTCGAGCATCCTTACCGTCCTCCCCTGTACCTTCATATCGCTTCGATATATCAGTCAAATATATCGAACGAATATATCGAAACGATATATGGCTCAGGGCTGGACGTCAAGCCCGGAGGCGGGACCTGGGATTTCGGGGGGTGGACCTGGTGAGCTGTCAGAGCTGGACCGAGGAGTCCTCTGGAACCGGCGCCACGATGGCGGGCTCGCTGTGCGGGACCATGATCGCGTGACGCGGGCGATAGGCCGGGCGGCCGGCAAGGACCACGAGCGCGGCCACCAGCCCCAACACGCCGCACAGGAACCAGAACCCAGTGACGCTCTGGGCGAGGAGCCATGTCCCGATCGCCGGGCCCGTCACCGACCCCGTCCCCCAGAACACCCCGTACAGGCCCTGGTAGCGCCCCCGGAGGTGATCCGGGGCGATGTCGGCCACGTAGGCGTATCCGACGGGTGCGGCGACCATCTCGCCCAGGGTCCAGATTGCCACGGTGAACAGGAGCGACGGCAGGGTGTGGGCGGCAGCCGTGAGGCCGAACCCCAAGCCCACCAACAGGAATCCCAGCGCGATCATCGCCTTGGGAGGCCTGTGCATGGTGATCGACGAGATGGGGAGCTCGAGCAGCGCGACCAGCAGTCCGTTCAGCGCGAGGAGGAGCCCGAAGTCCGACGGCTGAAGGTGGCTGATCCGCACGACGTGGAGTGGAAGACTCGCGCTCTGCCCCTGGAAGTAGACGAAAGAGATGACCGCCGAGCTGAGCAGGAACATCACGAAGGCTCGGTCGGCCAGGATGATCCGGTAACCGCCCAGCTCCCGCTCCTCGGCGCGATGAGTGACGCGACCGGCTGGAAGGGCCACCAGGACGAGCGCCCCGAAGACGGCGGATGTGGCCGCGTCGGTGACGAACACCCAGAGAAACGACCGGTCGGCCAGGAACCCCGCCACCGCGCTGCCGCCGGCGATGCCGAGGTTGCCCGCGAGGCGAACCAGCGCGAACGCCGTGACTCTCTGGCCCTCCGGGACCACGTCCGCCATCAGGGCACGGCTGGCCGGGCGCCATCCCTCGGTGGCCATCCCGGCCAGGAACGCCACGACCAGGATCGCCGCGTACGTGTGGACGAAGTACAGAGCGAGAGTGGCCGCCGCGCTGGCGAACATCGAGATAGCCATGGTGCTGCGTCGGCCGATCCGGTCGGCCAGGTGGCCCGCCAGTCCGCCGGTGAGCATCTCTCCGATCCCGTAGACGGCCACGGCGGTTCCGGCTGCGGCGAAGCTATAGCCCCGCTTGGTCAGGTACAGGACGAGGAAGACGATGGCGAACGAAGCGAACCAATTGACGAAGTGGCCGGCCACCAAGAACCAGGCGGGGCGGGGGAGGTCCCTGATGTTCCGGCGCATCGTGCGCCGCTCGCCGGTAGCACTCACGGCCTTGCCCCCGATCCTCGTTCGCCGGGCATCGCGCTCCGAACGTTGGGAGCAGGGTAACTCCGCGGTCAAGCGACGAAAAGGCGCGTTCGGGGCAGGCCCACATACCCGGATGGAGGGATGCACGTACACTTTCGGCGACCTCACCGGATCCCGCCAAGAGGAGCCATGCCACGAGTCCTTGTCATCGGCTGGGACGGCGCCGATTGGCGCATCCTCGACCCCATGCTCGAAGCGGGAGCGCTGCCCCAGCTCGCCGGGCTGATCGAGCGCGGGGGCCGGACGGTGCTGAAGTCGACCTTGCCCACGCATTCGTGGTCGGCCTGGCCATCCTTCCTTACCGGGGTGGATCCGGACGACCATGGCGTGTACGACATCCTGGAGGCGCGTGGCGATTCTGGCCGCCAGTACCCGGTGTCCTTCCGCTCGATCCGGGAGCGGACGTTCATGGCCGACCTAGCCCGAGCCGGCATCGAGACCATCATGGTGAACGTCCCCCTGACCTTCCCCCCGCCTCAGCTCGAGGGGAAGCTGATCGCGGGAGGGGTTCTCCCCAAGCGCCGAGCCTTCACTTATCCGGACTCGCTGGAAGGCCAGCTGGCGGCGGCCGGAGCACCGTGGCCCATCAACGGGACCTCGTGGGTCACGTTCCGTAACCGCCCCGAACCGCTCCTGGAGGAAGCCGGCTGGTTCATCCGGGCTCGGCAAAAGGCCTGCGAGCACCTCCTCGATACGACCGATTGGCAGGTCGCATGTCTGGTGTTCGTTGAAACCGACCGCATCCAGCACTGCCTGTCGAAGTACGTCTCGCCCGATCATCCGGACTACGCGGAACTCTCCCAGACGGCCCTGGCGGAGAAGGTGCGCAACACCTATCGCCTGTTGGACGACTGCCTGGGGCGCCTGGTCGCGCGGACCCAGCCCGACGATCTGATCCTGTTCATGAGCGACCACGGGATGCAGTCGTGCACGGGCGCGGTCAACATGGACCGATTGCTGGAGCGACTGGGGTTCCTGGAGTTCGCGGCGTCCCACGCCGTGCTGGGCCGGATGCAGTGGGGACCGATCCGGACGTTCGCTCGCAGGGTGTACGACCTCGTCGGGCTACACGGGAAGGTGGCGCTGCCGCACTCGGTGAATTGGTCGAAGACGCGGGCATACACCAGCGTCCGGTCGACGGGCGAGGGGGTCTCGGTGAACCTCGCCGGGCGAGAGTCGCGGGGGGTCGTGGACTCCACGGACCTGGAGAGGGTTCGAGACGAGGTGGCCGAGGCGTTGTCGTCCTTCGTCGACCCGCGTACAGGACGGAACCCTGTAGGAAGGGTGTGGCGGCGAGAAGAGGTGTTCAAGGGCAAGTTCGCGGCCGAGGCGCCCGACCTCCTCCTCGAGCCCGCGCCGCTGTACAGCCTGACGCACGCCCGCTCGGCTGTGGAGGTGGCCGACTGGCTCTCCGGCGATCACCGCGTGGACGGGGTGCTGGCAGCGGCCGGGGGACAGGCCGACCCCTCGAGCTTTCCCGAGACGGCCAGACTCGTCGACCTGGCGCCGACGATCCTGGCGGCGGTGGGCGCTCCGGCCTCGGTCCGGCACTCCGGGGCTGCCCTGCGGGCCATCGTGGGGGGCGAGCTGACTGTGGTTGCAGACGACGGTGTGCGAGAGGACTCGCTGAAGGTCCGGGCAGACCTGGACGACACCGAGGCGGAGGAGGTCGAGGAGCACCTCCGTGGGCTCGGATACCTCGAATAGCCAGGCGGCGGCGCGGCCAGGGGGCGACGCGCCGGGCCCGGGCCGCTTGCGAGCGGCCATCCGGGCCGCCCTTCCCAGAGAGAAGTTCGGGGATCACCTGACGATCCTGTCGGGTACGGGTCAGAACATCGCGGGCCTGGCCATCTTCGTCGTGGCTACGTTTGCCACGAACATCCTGATCTCACGCGTCCTCGGCGCCTCCGCGCTGGGGACGATCACCCTGGCCACTCAATTCGCCTTCGTGGGCGGGGCAGCGACGCGGTTCGGGATGGACATGGCCGCGGTCCGGCGGGTCGCTATCGACGTTGGCAAGGGCGAGTCGGGCCGTGCTCGCTCGGTGATGGGGCGGGCGGTTGCCATTGCGGCGGCGGTCAGCGCCGCAGGTGGGCTCTTGATCTTCCTGGGGGCCGAAGGACTGGCTTCGTCTCTTTCGGGGACGCCGGCGGCATTCCGGGCGGCGGCGCTGGCCCTTCCTTTCGTCGCTTTGTGTCAGGTGTACCTGGGTGGGACGCGCGGGCTGAAGATCATGCGGCACACCCTCTCCATCTACTGGATGGGACAGCCGCTCTTGTGGATCGCGGCGATGTCAGTCGGGTGGGTCCTTCGAGAGTCGATCGGCGTCAGCGTGCTGGCATATGCCGTCTCGTGGTTCCTGGCGACGCTGGCGGCATGGTTCGTCTGGAAGCGGGAGACCAGGGCGTTCCCTCTCCTCCCGGCGGAGCCGGACGAGGTCCGCCAGCTGGTGAGGTACGGAGCTCCGCGAGCACCGGCGGCCCTCCTGGCCCAGCTCCTGTTCTGGACCGACTATTTCGTGTTCAGCCACTACGCCCGCGGTGCAGAGCTCGGTGTGTACGCGGCGGCCGTTCGCGTGGCCCAGGCTCTGGTGCTCTTCCTGATCGCGGTGAACTACATGTTCAGCCCCTTCGTGGCGGACCTTCACGCCCGGGGGGAGCGAGATCGACTGGACGGCCTGTTCAAGACGCTGACCCGGTGGGTCGTAGCGGGCTCCTTGCCCATCTTGCTGCTGCTGGTCGTCGTGCCCGGGCCGGTCCTCCATCTCTTCGGCGGGGAGTTCGAATCGGGGACTGCCGCGCTTCGCATCCTTCTGGTCGGCCAGGCGGTGAACGTGGCCACGGGCAGCGTCGGGTTCATCCTCATCATGGTTGGGCGCACCGGTTGGGACCTGGCCGTCTATGCGGCATCGTTCGTCCTCGACCTGGTGGTCGCGTTCGCCCTGGTACCGCACTTGGGAGCCGAGGGAGCCGCGGTGGCTCAGGCCGTGACCCTGGTGGCCTCCAATGCCGCCCGCCTGTACCTGGTGTGGCGGTTCGTCCGCATCCAGCCGTTCAACCGGCACTACGCGAGGCTGGCGATTCCGGGAGCAATCGGGGGGTTGGCCATGTGGGGGACACACGTTCTCCTCCGCCACGCGGCGTGGCCGGTGGACCTCGTGCTCAGCGGGGGCCTGGGAACGATCGTCTACGCCCTCGCGCTGTTGAGCTTGGGCCTGGCCCCGGCCGAGAGAGGAGCGCTCAAGCGCGTCATTGGAGAAGTGGAGTAGGCCTCCCGCCTTGTGCTTCGATCACTCCCTCGGCGGGGGGGTCGCCTCCATGAACCACTCGGTGAACTCGGTGGCCAGGCCGTCGTCGTCGAACTCGATCACGTAGATGTTCGCGTACTCCGTGTCGATCGACCCGTCCTCCTTGAAGTATTGGGTGGTACCTCGGACGACCCCGGTATTCCCATTCACCGCCAGCGCGCGATAGCTGGCTTTCCACGACCCGGGTAGGTCGGGATGCTCGATCCAGTTGTTGACGATGGCCTCACGACCGGTCCAGGGCTCCCGGAAGGGGTGGGTGTAGTAGCGCGCGCTCCCCGCGAACAGATCCCCCACGGCCTGGGGGTGGTTTGTCTCCCAGGCCCGGATGTACGCGTCGATCCACGACTGGAGATCTGAGAGCTCCACGTGCGGACTCTAGCCGACGGGTGGGCCGAGTAGCATGCGGGGGATGGACGCCAACGATCACGAGCACGCGAACCGACGGCTCAAGGAGGACCTCATCATCTGGCTGACCACGGTCAACGCCCAAGGCCAGCCGCAGACCTCTCCAGTGTGGTTCTGGTGGGATGGAGAGTCGGTCCTGATCTTCAGCATGCCCCGCTCCCCCAAGGTCGCCAACATTCGCGCCAACCCCAGGGTTTCGCTGAACCTGGACGGCAACGGCCAGGGGGGTGACATCGTGTCGATCGAGGGTTCTGCCGGGTTGTTCGAGGATCAGCCCCTCACCGACTTCCACGAGTACGTCGAGAGGTACAGAGCGAAGCTCACCGCGATGGGATACGAGCCCGAGCCCTTTGCTCATGCGTATTCCGTGGGCATCCGAGTGACCCCCACCCGATTCCGCGTGTATATCTAGCGGCCGCCGGCCAGCCGAAGGGCCAGCTCTACCGCGTCCACGGCTGTGGATGCGCGGACGATCGGGTCCGCGACCATGCGCCCGGGCTTGCTCAACTCCCACGTGTCCAGCCCAACGACCGGCACTCCGGTCTTGAGCGCCAGGGCGATCTCGGAAAGGGTTCCGAACTCGCCGGCGATGGCGATCACGACGTCGGCCGAGCGGATGATCAGGGCGTTGCGCATCTCGCCCATGCCGGTCGGGATGGAGAGACGGATATGTGGATTGGCGGCGGACCGGTTGCTACCGGGCAGTATCCCGATGCTGGTCCCGCCCTCCGTCTGGACGCCCCGAGCGGCTGCCTCCATCACTCCGCCCAGGCCACCGCACACGAGGACCGCTCCAGCCCTGGCCAGCAGCCGCCCGATCTCCTCGGCCTGGGCGGCGACCTCGGGTGAGGCGGGATCGGGCCCGCACACCGCCACGTAGACCTGCCTCACCGTGATGTCACCCCCATGTTCTGCCGAGCATCGCGGCCAGGAGCGCCACGGCGCCCTGCTTGTCCAGGGGCTCGTTGCCGTTCCCGCACTTGGGTGACTGGACGCAGGACGGACACCCCTTCGCGCAGGGACACTGCCGGACTGCCTCGAAGGTGGCTTCCAGAAGCCGCTCGCCCGACTCGTAGCCGCGTTCGGCAATGCCAGCCCCTCCCGGATAGCCGTCGTAGATGAAGATGGTGGGCCCGCCCGTATCGGGATGAAACGGCGTGGACAGCCCGCCCACGTCCCACCGGTCGCACGTGGCCACCAATGGGAGCAGGCCGATGGCGGCGTGCTCGGCGGCGTGAGCGGTGCCGGGCAGCGCGGCCGCGGTGATGTGGGCCCGTAGCAGGAGCCGCCTGGGAAGGATCCACCACAGTGCTTTCGTGGTGAGGGTCTGGGGCGGGAGGTCCAGCCCAACCTCGTCGAGGACCTCCTGGGTCGACGAGAGCTTGCGCTGGAACCCGATGACCTGCCGGGTCACCTTTACCTCGCCGAACAGGGCGGGAACCTCACCGATGGCGCCTCGGTCGAGGATACGCAGGACCTCGACGTCGGTGATGTCGCGGGTCTGCGTGTAGTAGTCGGCCGAGCTCTTCGCCACCAGGGCCACCTTGCGTTCCAGGTCCAGTCCCCCGACCTCGTACTGTTCGCCCTGGTGGAGGTAGACCGCACCGGGATGGACATGCCAGAAGGCCCGGGCCTCGTCCACGGTCCCGAGCAAGGCACCCGTTTCCTGGTCCACGATGGCGAACAGCGACCCGGAGGCCGACCGGATGTCCACGCGGCCATGGGGCGACTCCCGGCCCCGGTGGTACAGGAGTCCCCGGCGCCAGAACAGCTCGCCGGTGGCGACCATGCGTTCGACGGCTTCCGCGGAGCCCTCGCCGAACGCGTCGACCTCCTCTGCCGTCATGGGCTGTTCGCGGGCGGCGCAGGCGAGGTGGGGTTCCAGGACGTACGGGTTGGTGGGGTCCACCACGGCGGCCTCCGGCGGCTTCTGGAACAGGTCGGCCGGATGCTGCACCAGGTACTGATCCAACGGGTCGTCCTGGGCGATCAGCATGGCCAGGGAAGAACCCGACCGCCTCCCGGCCCGGCCGGCCTGCTGCCACATGGAGGCCCGAGTTCCCGGATACCCGGCAAGGAGCGCGGCGTCCAGGGTCCCCACGTCGATGCCCAGCTCCAGAGCCGTAGTGGCGGCCACGCCGAGGAGCTCGCCGGATGAAAGCGCCCGCTCGAGCTGCCGGCGTTCCTCAGCCAGATACCCGGCGCGATACGTCTTCACCCGGCGCTTCAGCCCGCCGGGGAGCTCCCGCCGGGCGAACTCAGCCACCAACTCAGCGGCCCGGCGTGACCGGCAGAATGCGATCGTCCGAACCCTCTCTTCCACCAGGTCCCGGAGCATCCATGACGCTTCCGTGATCGCGCTACGGCGAAGGCCCAACTCCTCGTCGACGAGTGGTGGGTTCCACAGCACGAAGTGTTTCTCCCCGCGCGGCGAGCCGTCCCGATCCACCTGCTCGAACGGGAGCCCGACCAGCCGCTCGGCCAGGTCGGCGGGATTGCCGACGGTGGCCGACGACAGGACGAACTGCGGCTGCCCGCCGTAGTGCGCCACCAGCCGACGAAGGCGCCTCAGGATCATGCCCACGTGCGAGCCGAAGACCCCTCGGGCCACGTGAGCTTCGTCCACGACCACCAGTGAGAGGCGCAGGAAGAAGTCTGCCCAGCGAGGGTGCCCCGGAAGGATCGAGACGTGGAGCATGTCCGGATTCGTCATCACCAGGTTGGCGTTGCGCCTGATCAGGGGACGCTCTGCCCTGGGAGTGTCGCCGTCGTACACGGCCGCCCGGACCTGCGGCAGCTTGAGATCTCGGACCTGCCTGAGCTGGTCCCGGGCCAGGGCCTTCGTCGGGAACAGGTAGAGAGCGGTTCGCTTTTCGTCGGCGATGGCGATCCTGGCGAAGGCCACGTTGTAGACGAGCGTCTTCCCCGACGCCGTTCCGGTGGCGACGATGACGTTGCCTCCACCATCCAGGACGTCGAGGGCCTCGCGCTGATGGGGGTAGAGACCCTCGATGCCGAGCAGAGCCAGCCGCCGGCGGAGGACCTCGGGCACGTCGGGAAGCGGCTCGAGGACCGGATCACGGGCTTCCAGGACCTCCACGTGTGCCAGGGAAGCCTCGCTCCCGTCCATCGCGGCGAGGCGATCGATGAAGCCCCTGGCGTCCACTGCTCGATCGTAGACGGGTTCCGTGTAAGCGAGCTCCCCGGCTCTTTGGCGGTTCACCCGAATGGGACAATGGCCTGCGCCGCGCCCCAGCCACCAGTCGAGAGAGAGGATCGCGCGCGTTGGAGTGGTTCGAGCTCGTGGTCGCGCTGGTGGCGATCCTCTTCTCTGCCGAGCTGTTCACCAACGGCGTGGAGTGGATCGGCGCGAACCTCGGGCTCTCCGAGGGAGCCGTCGGAAGTGTGCTGGCGGCCGTGGGGACCGCGCTGCCCGAGACCCTCCTTCCGCTGGTGGCCATCCTCGTCGGGCGGGAGACCGGCAAGGAGATCGGCATCGGGGCGATCCTCGGAGCTCCGTTCATGCTCTCCACGCTGGCCATGTTCGTGGTCGGAATCGCCGTGCTGATCCTGGCCAGAGGGGGGCGGCGCTCCACAGACCTGATGGGCGACCGCCGGGTGCTGCTCCAGGACCTCGGGTACTTCCTGGTGATGTACGCACTGGCGCTGGTGGCGGGCCTCTTCCATCCGAAGTGGTTCAAGTGGCTCCTCGCCGCCGCGCTCATGGTCGGGTACGTCTTCTACGTCAAGCGCCACTTCGAGTCGCCGGCGAAGAGCGTGGAAGAGGCTGAGGCGACGGGAGAAGTAAAGCCGCTTTACCTTCGGCGCTGGATCCGGAGGCTCGAACGAAAGCCGGTGGAGAACCCGACGCCCCCGCCCACGTGGGCAAGCATCACGCAAACGCTCGTGGCCCTGGTCGGGATCATCGGGGGGGCCCGGGTGTTCGTCCTGGGGATCGACCGGATCGCCACGACCTTCCAGGTTCCTCCGTTGGCCCTGGCCTTGCTGATTGCGCCGATCGCCACCGAGCTCCCCGAGAAGTTCAACAGCGTGATCTGGGTGCGCCGCCGCAAGGACACACTGGCGCTCGGCAACCTCACCGGCGCGATGGTGTTTCAGTCGTCGTTCCCTGTCATGATCGGCCTCCTGCTCACCCCGTGGCGGTTCAGCGGGCCGGAGAACGTGGACTCGCTGGTGGCAGCGCTCGTTGCGCTCGCTGCAGGCTCCGTCTTGTGGCTGACGGTCAAGGTCCGCGGAAGGCTGGGGGCCAGGTTGCTGCTGGCGCAGGGAGCCTTCTTCGCGGGTTACGTCGTGTTCGTGCTGGTGAGGCTGTAGCTTCCCGGGGCCCCGGCGCGGGACGCCGGGTTACCCGACGACGCCGTCTTTTCGCATGTCGGCGTAGATCCGGCGTGCGGAGCTCTTGATGAACACCACGCTTGCCGATCCAACCCAGCCGGTGGTGGCAGGCACCACGAGGTTCTTCACCCTCTTTGGAGGGATCGAAGTGGCTGTGAGGGCCAGGTTCACGAGCGTCCTCAGTCCGAGGTCGGTCCGTATGTTCCGCCAACCCACGGCGATCCAGGTGAAGATCCTGCCCGGATCGTCGTCGAAGACCTTGTGGAGCTGGGACAGGGCGGCGAGCAGCAGCCTCCCTTGATTGCGTGAACGGCCGAAGTCACCGCCCGGGACATCGTGCCGGTCCCTGGCGAAGGCCAGGGCTTTCCTCCCGCTGAAGTGGTGCGTGCCCTTCCTGAAGTTGGCTCCTGAGAACCGGTCGTGCATCCGGCGCGGCACGTAGACCTTGATGCCGCCGACCCCGTTGACCATCCGCACCAGGCCCTTGAACGAAGTGAGCATCCAGAAGTCGATGCGGATGCCGGTGATGCCCTCCACCGTCCGCACCGTCAGCGCTGGCCCCCCGATCGTCATCGCCGTGTTGATCTTGGTCGTCCCGTGGCCGGGGATCGGGACCCACGAGTCCCGCGGGAATCCGAGGATCGTGGCCCGATGACGCTTCAGGTCGACCCCGATCAGGTGGATCGAGTCGGAACGCTGCCCGATGACGCTCTGGCCGGGCCGGGCATCGCTCCCCAGTGCCAGGATGAAGAGCGGTCGCTTGCCCTGAAGCGCGGGGACATACGAGGTTCCGTGCGCCGAGTGGATCTCCACGACGTCCGCCGCGCGGGCCGGGCCCGATGTGCCGGTCGTCCCGAGGGCCTGCACCGTCACCGTGGCGACCACCGCGACCGCGAGTGAGGCTCCCGCCCAGCGCAGACCCCGCCTCACGGACTGGCTCCGGACGACGGTGAGGCGGCGCCCGGGGACGGCGTGGGGGAGGGCGCATCCACCTCGGTCTTGGCCTTCGGGTAGCCGACCACCAGCCAACTCCCATCGATGGGCCGCATGAGGAAGCTGGCGTGGTTGGAGACCTGCACCGGCTCACCACCTGAGAGGGTCCCGGAGGTCTCGAAGACAACGGCGGCGACCGCCGCCTCTGGATGGCCCTTGGGGTCCAGCAACACACGGACGGAGAGGGAAGCGTTGGTGATCG
>DASXTW010000165.1:0-2440 GCA_036505215.1 Actinomycetota bacterium
GCCCCCCGGAGCGCCCAGAACAGATCGGGATCTTGCTCGGCGCTTGCCGTGCGGACGTCACCATCTGCCGTCACGAGTTCCACCGAAACCAAGTTGTCCGCGGCCAAGCCGTACTTGCCCATCAGCCATCCCAGTCCGCCACCCAAGGTGAGGCCCGCGATGCCAGTGGTCGAAACCACACCGCCCGTCGTCGCGAGCCCGTGCTCGGCCGCCGAGTCATTGAACTCACCCCAGTTCGCTCCCGCCCCCGCCCGTGCCGTGCGGGCATCGGGATCGATACTCACCTGCTTCATCAGCGACAGGTCGATCATGAGCGCGCCGTCGACGACCGCCCTCCCGGCCACGCCGTGCCCGCCGCCACGGATCGAGATTTCGAGGTCGCTTTCGTGCGCGAACGCGACCACCGCGGCGACGTCGTTGGTCTCCCGTGGGCGAGCGATCAGGGCAGGGCGCTTGTCGATCAGGCCGTTGTAGACCCGACGCGCATCTTCGTATCCGGTCGTTTCGGGACGCAGGAGTTCCCCAGAGAAACTCCCCTCCAGCACCCCGAGGCGCTGTTCGTCGAGCGATCCAGATCCGGCCATCGTCTGCTCCCTCCAGGCGCTGGCGGGCACCGCGCGATTCTAAGCAGCGGACCCCCGGGGAGGGAAATTCGCGGCGGGACAGGCGAGGCCCCCGAGCTCCTCTCGGGGGCCAACGCCCGTCGGGGTCCGCTAGGGCTTGTCGATGAGCAGCCTCAGCACGACACCGGCATGGTCGGACGGCCACAGCGGCGGCATGGTCTCGGTGCAGTCGCTGGGGTCCTCGCCCACAGTGTCACCAGAGTGGCGGACGGCGTCCACGCTCCCGTCGGCATTGTGGAGGACGAAGTCCACCGTGTTGTTGAGGGTCGAGGCCAACGTGCAGTCCAGGTCGTCGGGCTGCCCGGCCGTGTAGGCGGGGAAGGCGCTCAGGGACTCCACCCAAGAGTCGACGAAGCCGGCCCCGGTGAGGAGGTCCCAGGCCGGCTGGTCCATCGGACGCTGCCCCTCCGGGTAGAGGTTGATGTCACCCACCAGCACGACCGGGTGGGGGGAGGTGGACATGAGCGCCACGAGCTCCCCGACCTGGGCCTGGCGGACCAGCACGTTGAAGGCCTCGAAGTGAGTGTCGAAGACCCGCAACCACTCGCCGTCGAACCGCACGTCCACGCTCGCCCAGCCCCGCGTGAACCGGATCGTAGTGCCCCCGACCGGGGCTGGAAGCGCTGTGACGAACTTCCCTTCCATCGAGTTCGCCGTGGTCAGCTCGGCCACTGGAAGGTCGTCGCGCACGATGATGGCATTGCGATCGGTCCATCTGACCCACTGGGTGGTGCCGGGCAGCATGCCACTGAAGGTCTCGTTCACCGACACGGCCCGGTATGGGTGTCCCTGTAGTGCGAGCTCGTCCAGCAGGATCTGGAGGAAGTCGTACTTGGTGGTGAGCTGCCCCGGGTTCGACAGCGGAGCGGTCTGCCACACCGAGAGCTCCTGGAGTCCCACGACCCATGGCTGGGCCTCCACGATCTGCCGGGCGATGGCCTCGGCACGCAGGTTGAAGTCGACCTGTTGCACATGCGCCCAGATATCGTCGACGATCCCCGGCAGATCCTCCGGGTCCGAGAAGAACAGGGGCTGGAGATTCGCGCCGAGGTACATGTTGTAGGTCATCACCTCCATGCAGCATCGCGCGTGTTCCGGCGGCGTCGCGCCCGCTGGGGGTGACCATGCCGCGACTGCGAGCGTCGCGGCAGTGAGCACCGCAACCGTCACCCGGATCCTGCCGGGAGATCTGCTCCTGACCGATGTCCCGTTGATCATGCCTTCCCCTCCCTTCGACAGACGCTGAATCACAGAACCTATTGCCATGGCATCGAGGATTCGCCCCGGGACCGGAGGTGTCCAGGGTGAATCGTGCTCAGATCTGAAGGACGCAGTGCCCACCCTCGTCTGGGCACATCGGGAACCCAGATCCAACGGTTGGCGATCACGCCTCGCAGCATCGCCGTCGGTCCCGGACCTGGTGTCGTCACCGGCCAAGCCGGCCGAGATTCGTTTTCGGCTGGCGGCGCGCGGAGCCGATCATGAAAGCATGAGGCAACCCGTCGAGATGCGGCAGCCGCCGGCCATACGGGTCACATGAAAGGGGGTTATGAAGGCGCAGGGGTACACCAGAGCAAGGCTCCGCGTCTGGTTCGGATTCTGCGGTTGCTATTGCTCGGCCTTCGGTGTGTTCCTTGGCCTCGTGATGGCGGCTCGGGAAGCGTCAACATCCCTGAAGCCTAGTCCAGGGCCAGAGACGATCGGGACAGTCCGAGAGCGGAGCTTCGGTTGACTCGCGATACGAGGCCGAGACGCCTCCACCGACTTATCCTCACACCGCCAACCGATCTGGCGTCGCCTCGGATTCTCCGCCCGAG
>DASXTW010000166.1:0-3622 GCA_036505215.1 Actinomycetota bacterium
CGGCTCACCGCGGACCGGCACGAACAGATCCAGGTCCCCGTCGCCTTCGATGTCACCCCAGGCCGCCCCGGACGCCCACTCTCCACACCGCGATGCCGGCATCGTCATCTGGATCCCGGATGCGGCCGTGACGTCCTGGAACTGGGGAACCACCACGGTGGGATCGGTGACTTCATAGGAGAGGCGGGCATGGAGCGGCGGATCCTGCGCGACGGCATCCATCCGGAACTGGCCGGTTTCGTCGAACCACGTGGAGGAGACCACCCGCACGATCGTCCTCGACGTGCCGCCCCCCGGGACCTGGACGTTCCACTGGGTGACGTCGACCGAGCCGCTCCGGCCGGCCAGCGTGAAGACGACGGAGGCGTCCACCGGGTCGGATCCCCGGTTGCGCACGACCGCGTTCAGGGCGAACGGAAGCCCCTGCGCGATGGACAGCGACCCCCTTGGGCGCAGCGAGAGGCTCACCTCGGGCCCGGCACCCAGGGCCACGCCCCGGCCGGGGAGCAACTGCATCAGCAGACCGAGGCCGGTCGCCACGATGAGGAACCTGCCCTTCACACCGGCACCCCTCCCGTCGGGACCTGAGGCAAGGGACGCAGTGTACGTCCCGCGCGCCACGTGGGATACGCGGACAGTCGGCTTGGTAGGTGGGCTTGGTAGTGGGTCAGTTTGAGCGAAGGAAGCTGGAGAGGGCGTTGCGCCAAGCGTCGGGCTGCTCTAGATGCACGTCGTGACCAGCCTCGGTGACGGTCACAAGCTGAGCGTTCGACTTCGACGCCATTCGCTTTGCGATCCCTATGTCTAGACCGCGTTCCGCACGGACGACCAGCGTCCGACATTCCACGTGGCTCCATTCATCCCAGTACGGTCGCTCCTCTGCTTCACTGAGCGCATCGATGAGCCTCTCGATCTCGAAGGCTGGGAACAGTCCGCCTTCCCGCTGCTCCAATCCATCGACCCAGGCATCCGCCCACAGACTTTTCCCGCCGAAGTATTCGACGGCCTCGTCTCGACCGCTGAACGGTATCGGCCACGCTCCCAACCAGTTCCGAACCACCTCGATGGAGGTGGGGTCCGATTCGGGTGAGGCCTCAGCCACGATGAGACCCGCGACGAGGGATGGATGTCGGGCAGCCGTCAGAAACGCCGTGTGGCCACCGAGTGACTGACCGACGAGCACCGCCTTGTCCAGCGTGAGACGATCCATCCAAGCGACGACATCTGAAACAAAGGCATCCCGCGACATGTCTGACGGCTGCCGTTCGCTGCGGCCATGACCACGCTGGTCCAGAGCGATCACGCGCTTCGAGGCGGTGAGCCACGCTGCCGTGTCGTCCCACTCCCGGGCGTGGCCAGCGAGGCCGTGAAGCAGCAACACGACCTCTGTGCCCCGACCGCCGTAGTCGTATGCCGCCAGGCGCGTCCCGTCCCTTTCGAGCGACAGCCACGTCATCTGATTCAGCAGGCTAGAGCAGCAGGCCCGCGATGTCGTCCAGCTTCCAGATGTAGTCCGCGACCCCGGCAGCCATCGCGGCCCGGGGGAGACCTCGGGTGTCAAGACGTGGGCTTGTTAGTGGGTCAGTTTGAGGGGTGGCACTAAGAAGGGTTAGGGTCCGCCACTCGTATATCGCAGTGACCTCTCCAGTGGTGCCAATCTGAGGCGAAGCCCCCGCCGGTTTGGTACTCCGTTTCGGCATGGATTCTCACATTGCCCAATGTCAGGGCCTTGAAGTATTCCTTACCCCCAAACCCGGGGTCCGTATTTGACAGCTCTCCTCGGCCTGGCGGTTCCTGAGACCATGTTGCGTTTAGATCGTCGTCCCCCAAGTCGCGAGCCCGATCCGGATCGGTGAAGTCCACAGACAGGTGAGCCATCTCCCCCACGATCATCGTGCGTGGACAGTTCAAGACCACATAGGGTCGGGAGCACGCGGGCATGAGGCCAAGTCCAATCACCGAGGCCCCGATCAGCCACCTGCGACGCGTCACCTGCGGCCACTCAAGGATTTGCCCCTTTCGGCTGCCAGCGTGCCCGAGCAGCCTTCCGGGCAATCATGCTCCGCTTCCGGGGGCTGAGCTTCGCCCGCTCGGGCCGGCCCATCCTCGAGCCCACCGCGCCGGCCCAGCTCGACCGCTGCGGGGTTCTTCTCGGGCTCCTGGCGCTTCGGTTTCTCACCGGAAGCCTCGCCCACGATCTCCGAGGCGAGGGCGTTCAGGTCTTTCGGGCGCTTGCTTGACCGCTGAGGGACGAACCTAGGTGTCAGGACCCGCCGGTGGGCTTGACTAGTTCGAGCAGGCTAGTCAATACTTCGCAGGAGCGCGTTCATGTCCTGCCCGCCCTCGACCCCACAAGGAGGGCCCGTGAAGCGAAGAGTCCTGCTGGTGCTCGGAGCCGGCCTGCTGGTCCTCGGCCTGGTCGCTCCCTCCGCCGTCGCGCGATCGGTCGGATCGAGCGGCTCCGCCAACGACAAGGCGTCGCTGGTCCGGTACAAGATGTCGCACGGCTACCTGGTGGGCGACATCGCCCGGTTCGACCGGCTGAAGGCAGAGGCCGCGGCCAGGGCCGCCCGCCTCCACCCCTCCCAGGGCCGGACCCCCGTCTCTCCTCATGACCCGGTGGCCAGCCCGAGCTGGCAGGGCCTGGACGAGGACGACCTGTCCCCACCGGATCCGACCGGGGCGATCGGCCCCAAGAGCTTCGTCCAGACCATCAACCTCCAGATGGGGATCTATGATCGAAGCGGCAACCTGATCACGTCGGCGCCGTTCTCGACCCTCACGGGCTCATCCGACTTCCTCTCGGACCCGCAGATCTACTACAGCGTCCGGTGGAACCGCTTCTATTACCTGATCCTGCGGGTCGGCTCCCTCGAGAGCCCCATCTCCACCATGCTGTGGGGATTCAGCAAGAGCAACAACCCCACCAGCATCCCGGGGAGCTTCTGCAACTACGAGACCGACTTCGGGTGGGGCGGGACCATCGCCGACTATCCCAAGCTCGGGGTGACCCAGGACGACATCCTGATCGGGGTCAACGTCTACCCGACGCCGGCGACCTTCGTGGGATCCGATGTCGGCTGGATCGTCAACCCGGTGAAGAATCGCAAGGCCATCACCACGTGCCCGTCGGCGGGGTCGCTGGTCACCGGCAAGGTCTCCCAGCTCAAAAACTTCGACGGCGCCACGCTGTCCTCCACCCCGGAGCCGGCCAAGCAGATCGACTGGACCACCGACGGGTGGATCGTGGCCGTGCCGGACAGCACGAACTCCGGCGCCACCGGCACCACCCTCGAGCTGTATCACGTCACGGAGAATCCCGACAAGACCCCGAACATCCCGGTGGTGGCGACGTCGGAGGTCACCGTCGACGCGTACTCCCCACCGGCGCCCGCTCCGCAGAAGGATGGGATCCACCCCCTCGACACCCTCGACGGGAGGCTGACCAACGCCATCTCCGCATTCGACCCCTCCCACGGCGGGACCGCCGCCCTGTGGACACAGCACACGGTGTTCGGCGGGGCCGGGGCGGAGGTCCGGTGGTACGAGATCGACCCGGTCAACTCGGTCCTGTTCCAGTCGGGGAAAGCGACGGACGCGAACCTCTTCGCCTTCAACGGCG
>DASXTW010000167.1:0-4989 GCA_036505215.1 Actinomycetota bacterium
CAGTCGCTGACGAACCGTTGGGCGAGCCAGGCGAATGAGCGAACCACCCTGCAACGAACCCGACACCGAGCGCCAAGACAACCGCCCCGGCCTTAAGCACCCGCCTCACGCCGTTGTTACCTCCGCTCAGATGATGCCACCATTCCCTTTCGGTGTGACGTGAGGGCCCGGGAGTCGGTTCGGATAGAAAGCGACATCCTTGTGACCCTACTGAGGTTGGGTCAGCGGGCGAGCCGTGCACCAAGCGATAACCTTCGCGACTGTCCCCAGGCGCTCCGTGTGTGCGACGCCGCTCAGCTTTGCAACGGCTCCAGCTTCGGTCGGGCGCTGCACACTTTCGGCCGCGATGCCCGGCTCGCGGAACAGGACCTTGCCGTCCGCCGAAAGCCCGCGCGCGTGGCACGAGAAGACCGCCTGGCGATCCAGCGGGTTTCGAACGCTCACCCGGAAGCGGACCGCGCAACCGATGGGGCAACTCCGAGGCCTCGGTCCGACGACCGTGACCGAGCTGGGTGCTACGAGTACCGGCGTCAGGTAGAGCCGTCCACCGATGACCCGCTGGATGGTCTGCGCCTGCGCGAGGTCCGTGGCTATGACGATCCAAGTCGGCCCAAACAGAACCGTGCTGTCCCAAAGCTTCGGCATGGCAGTCGGTGCGACGGCGGACGGCGCGAAGGACAAGAACCTCACGGGTTTCTCGTCGAACACGCACTGGAGGTCACCACTTGCCTCGTATACAGGCACACCCAAGGGGACAACACAGTCATGGAGTGCCTGCGTGGCCTGCTGGATCGTGGTCGTGAGCTGAGCCGCGGTCTCCACCACGAGCTGACTCCGCGACGCCTGGCTGGCGGGCTGTGGAGACGAACCCCCGGTGCACGACGAAAGGAGAGCCCATGTCCCGCAAATCGCCAGCGTCCTCAGACCCGCGCGGATCACGCCACCGTTCCTCCAATCAGATCATGCCACAGCGTCTTGCGGATGTGACGACTAGGAGGCCGTAGCGGGTTCCAGCACAGCCAATCGGGATGTCGCTTCCGGCGGGAAGCGACATCACCACCAGGAAGGGCCCATTGGCGCTTGCGCTCGGTGCAGGAGGGACAAGCCGACGGAGCCGGTGCTCCTAGCGCGGTGATGGATCGTGATCGAGTTCAGTCGGAACCCAAGCCGCAAAGCGCCCGTCCACCTGATCGTGAGCGCGAAATCCGACGACCCCTTCCACCTTTCGGGCGGGCATCCGCCCTTGCAGGGTGTGCAGGCGGAGAGTGTTGTAAGGTCCGCACCCGATCGGGAGATGGAGGGCCTCCACCGGGAGCACGCCGGGCACCTGTGGCGGTCCCTGGTCGCCTTCACCGGTGATCCTGAAGTCGCGAGCGACGCCATGGCGGAGGCCTTCGCCCAGGCCCTTGGGCTCGGGGACCAACTGAGAGAGCCCCTCCGCTGGGTCTGGCGTGTGGCCTTCCGGGTCGCGGCGGGGGAGCTGGAGGACCGCGGACGACGCTTGCGAGCTATCCCGCCGCAGGTCTCGGAGATGGACGAGCCCGCCGCAGAACTCGTCGCCGCGCTCGGGGGTCTCTCACCGAACCAACGCGCCGTCCTCGTCCTTCACTACTACGCGGGATACGCGACGAAGGAGATCGCCGCGATCATCGGCTCTAGCCCCGCGACCGTCCGCGTGCACCTGAGCCAGGGACGGAAACGCCTGCAAAGGATCTTTGGGGAGAAAGGTGAGTGACCTCAGGGAACGGTTCCGTGTTCTCGACCGCCTCGAGCCCCCAGAGGTCTGGCCCGAGGCCCAGCGCCGACGTCCAGGCACGGCACGGCTGCCCGAACATCGCGGTCGTTTCCTCGCCGCGGCGGTTGCCCTTGCGGTCGCGGTGGCCGGCTTCGCCGTCGCGGTGCGAGCGTTCTCCGACACCATGCCACCACGCCCGGCCCAACAGCCGATCGTGCAGCCCAAGGCGAGCGGGGGCATCTACTTTCGGGTTGGCGGTGGCGACGGGCCGAGCTGGATCAGCTCCGTCCTGCCCGATGGTACGGGGGAGCGAACCGTCTTCCCCGCCGACTCACCCGTCCACTACGACCGGATCGCGTTCTCGCCGGACGGCTCTCGGATCGCCTTCGACGATTACCTGGTTCACGAGTTCGGGATCGAGACCGCGAACCCCGACGGAACCAACCTGGTGCGGCTGACCGCGGGCGTCAACGACTCCTGGGCCTCGTGGTCGCCGGACGGCACCAGGATCTCCTTCTCGAGCACCAGGTACGACCCCTCGATCGACCAGTGCACGCCGGGCGCCGACGTGATCTGTCCGACGGACGTCTACGTGATGGACGCCGACGGCTCGAACGTGCAGCGGCTCACGACCGATCCTGCTCCCGAGTACGCACCGGTCTGGTCCCCCGACGGGACCCGGATCGCAATCGTCAAGACACTCAATGGCACGTACACGGCGATCTTCACGATGAACTCGGACGGAAGCGACATCAGGCAGCTCTCCAGCGCGAACGGCGGGAGCGACTTCGCGCCGAGCTGGTCCCCGGATGGCTCACAGCTGGCGTTCGCCGCGATCCGGCACGAGGAAACGGGAATCTGGATCGTGAACTCCGACGGGACCGACGAACACCCCATGCCCGGCGAGGTCGGCCACTGGTACGCGAACGACCCAGTGTGGTCCCCCGACGGCACACTCATCGCCTTCGTCGGCAACCCTGGCGGCTCCGAGGACGCACTTTACGTGATGAACCAGGATGGCTCTGATGTCATCAAGCTCGCTGACGCTCCCCGCTACGGGGTTGCCGGCGACATCGCCTGGCAGCCGCTTCCCGCTGCTGCCCCGACCCCATCACCCATGGAGGCCAAGGGGCGCGTGACGGCCACCATTCCCATCTCGGCGTTCCCGAACTCGGTCCTGGTGGCCGACGGGAGCGTCTGGGTGAGCGGCGGGCTGGAAACCGCCGGCCAGGGCGATCTCGTCCGTCTGGACCCGACGACCGGGGAAGCGCTCGCCCGGATCCCCATGCAGGGGCTCCCCTCCTGGGAGGTCGGCGGCGGCGGGATGACAGCAGGGCTCGGGTCCATTTGGGTGCTCGGCAACGACCAGCACGGGACGATCCTGCAGCGGGTCGTTCCCGCCTCGAACCGCCTGGTCGATGTCATCCCGATCCTTCCCGACACCAACGATGCCGACGTGTGGGTCGATGGTACGGGGATCTGGGTGTTGATGTTCTCCCGCCACGACCCCGGGCTGCAGGTCGTCGCGGTGGATCCGAGCAGTTACGAGTTCGGGAAAACCATCCCGATCGCCGCGACATGGGCGCACTGGATCTTCGGAGCGGGTGGC
This sequence comes from Actinomycetota bacterium, assembly GCA_036505215.1. Classification (GTDB taxonomy): domain Bacteria; phylum Actinomycetota; class UBA4738; order UBA4738; family UBA4738; genus DASXTW01. The sequence continues at coordinate 3,345 of DASXTW010000167.1, forward strand.
TCGATCTGGGTCCTGGGCAACGGACCGAACTCCAAAGGCCCAATCGAGATCGACACGCTGTACCAGATCGACCCTTCGACCGGCACCGTCACGACGGTGACCCTGCCCGGCTACGCATGGAAACCCGTCGTCGCGGGCGACACCGTCTGGCTCGAGGCCGGCGACGACCACGTGGTCGAGCTTGATGCAACGAGCGGCACGCTCGGTCAGTTAATCCAGGTCCGCCTGGTTTGCTGCTCGGGCCCCTTCGTTGGAGACGGGGCGGGTGGGATCTGGGTGGCGAGCGTTTACGACGGTCACGACGCCACGTTCTCTCACGTCTCGGCCGTTGGCACCGGGGACGCAGAGGGAGCGATCCCACCGGACAAGGTGCAGGACTGGTCCGGAGTCGACTCCGCCTTCGATCCGGTGACAGGCTCGCTGTGGGTCGTGCACTACCGCGATTCGATGTCGCGGATCGAGATCTCCGACTCCACCGACGGCCTGCCGTCGCCAAGTGATGCCCGTCACTAGCCTGAGGGCACAGAAATCCCAATCCTTCTTAAGCAGCAAGCCTGTGGCGTAAGGAAACTCAATCAGGCGGCTTCATCGAAGTCGTCGTTGAGCAGCACCCTGAGGGGTGCATTTATTCCGATCTGCGGCATGACCAGCAGGTTTCCTTAGGGCCGTTCGGCCTGCCCCGAACCCGCGGAAGAGCTCAGGAGACGTCCCGACGCCTGGGGAGAGCGGCGACACCTCGCCCGACCGGGCAATTGTTGACAAGCCCAACTCCCCTAGGATCACCCCAGGATGTGATTCCCCCGCCACCATCCGGAGATGAACCATGGGGTCCGGTGTGGCCCCACAATGTTCACGAAACAGGTGTCTCGCCCTATGAACCAGTCCCGATCCCCCATCGCGGCCGCGGAGGCGCAGCAGGTGGGACGAACTCGAAGAAATACCTGCTCACGGGGCCCGATCCAGGTTTTTGTGCCCTACAGGAGGACCAGCTCCCGAACCTCGGAATCCAGGGCTGGCCGTCCCGGAGGACGGTGGGGCCTGGTCCACTTCCTCGCGACCAGCCGGCGGTGCCACCGGAGCAGGGTCTCGGGCCCCACCAGGAAGGCTCCCCAGCGCTCCCGGGAGAGCACCTGGCTGGCTGCGGCCAGGAAGGCTCGGTCGGTCGCCCTGAAGATCGGGCGCTTGACCTGGCGATGCAGCACGGCCACCTGGTGGCGGAGGACCAGGATCTCCAGGTCCTTGTCGGCTTCGTTGGTCCCCCACAGAGCAAGGAGTGCCAGCAGGCGCTGGAGCGCTACATAAAGGAACGAGAGCAGCATGAAGCGCGGGATTCTCGCACCCCAAACCCGCTCAGCCAACCCATGCACGTCAGCGCCATGATCTGGTTTCCGTACCCCACGCCCGCACTAGCGGCTAGGGAAGTCCAGAGTCTTGGCTCTTACGGAGCCTTCACAAGTGAGCAGTCGAGCAAAGCTCCTCGGTGGAATCGCTGGCCCCGAATCCCCCAGAACGAACTTCGCGGGTAGCATGAGAGCCATGCGCGCTCGACGACGCGTTTCGCTGCTAGAGAGCATCAAGCTGGCCTCAAAGACCTCGATCGAAAGCGACGACCCTACAGCCGGCGAGGCGTCCTTCATCGCAACGG
>DASXTW010000168.1:0-38341 GCA_036505215.1 Actinomycetota bacterium
CGCCTTCGGCGCGGGCCTTCTCGCTGCTGCAGCATTGAACTTCGCCTTCGTGGGAGCCATGGGGCGGCTCCTCGATCCTCCCGTGTTCGGGACGCTCGGGGTGCTGGTAGCAGCCCTGCTCGCAGTGACGGCGCCGGTGAACGCCCTCCAGGGCGGCACGGAGATGTTCGCCGCCCTCCACGACCGCTTTCCCAGGGGAAAGGCCCGGCTGTGGCCGCCGGCGATCGGTCTCTCCCTGTGGGCGATCACGATGGTGGCGCACTCGACGACCGTGCGGGCAACCGGGTGGTTCATCCTGGGCAGCGCCGCGCTGCTGTTGCTTTCGTGGAATCGTGGAGCCCTGGCCGGGTTGGGGAGATTCTCCTTCGTCGGGCTGAGCTTCATCGTCGATGGAACGGCTCGGCTGCTGCTGGCCCTCGCCTTCGTTGCGGCTGGGTTCGGCCTCATTGGAGCTTCTGCCGGCTTTGCTCTCGGGATCGTGCTGGCGCTGGTGGCCACCGAGCTGGCCGTTCCTCGGATCGCACCAATCGCTCGCCAGCCCCTCGGCAGGGAGGTCGCAGCCGCCCTGCTCGGGTTGCTGGCCCTGGGGATCACTCAGATCGTGGATGTGTTTGCCATCAGGCTGGCCAACCCGGCGCAGTCGGGGTCCTATGTGGGGGCGGCTTCGTTGGCTCGGCTGGCGCTGTTCGCCCAGATGCCTGCAGCGGCCTACGCACTTCGCAGAGCCGCGGTGGAGGGACCACGCAAAGCGCTGCCCCGCACCTCGTTTCTGGCTCTGGTCCCCGGCCTCCTGGCCGTGGGGCTCCTCGAGCTGTTCCCGCACGATCTCTTGCACCTGGCGTACGCGAACCGATACCTGGGCTCGGGCAGCACGCTGCGGATCCTGGCGCTGGCCATGTTCTTCGGGGGGCTCGCCACTGTCACAGCCCAACTCCTCATGGGTTCCCGATCGACGGCGTGGGCCTGGTCGGTGATTCCCGTGGCGGCGTTCGGCAGTCCGGCGATCATCGCTCTGACCCATGCCCCCACCTCGGTTGCAGTCTTCTCGGTCTTCATCCAGCTCGGGGCCCTTCTGGCGGTCGGCGTCCCGGCTCTTGCCGTCCTCCGCTCTCCTCAGCCCCGCGCGAGGCGCGTGCTGATCCTGAACTGGCGGGATACCAGACATCCGCAGGGCGGCGGGTCGGAGGTCTACGTGGAGCAGGTGGCCCGCCGCCTCGTCCAGGGTGGCTGGGAGGTGACCCTGTTCTGCGGAGCACATCCGAACGCACCCGCTCGCGAGACGGTCGATGGTGTCCTCTTCATCCGAAGAGGGAGCTGGCGCTCAGTCTATCTGTGGGGTATGGCCTACCACCTCCTGGGCCGGTTCGGCCCCCACGACGTCGTGATCGACGTCAAGAACGGCGTGCCATTCTTTTCACCCGCGTACTGCCTGCGCCCGGTGGTCTGTCTTGTCCATCACGTTCATCGGGAACAATGGCGCATGAACTTCTCACCGGGATGGGCCCGATTCGGTTGGTGGGTGGAGTCGCGACTGTCACCCTGGATCTATCGACGCAGCAGACACGTGGCCGTCTCCCACGCCACCAGGCGCGAACTGGCCGGTCTCGGGATCCCCTCAACCCTTGTCGAGATCATCCACAACGGAAGCGATCCCTCATCGACGAACCGTGAGAAGGCGGAGGTTCCCACCATCCTCTGCCTCGGGCGCCTCGTTCCACACAAGCGTGTCGAGATCGTGCTGGAGGCAGCCGCTCATCTTCGGACCGAGCTGCCGAGCCTCAAGGTTGTCGTCGCCGGACAGGGCCTGTGGCTGGCTCGCCTCACCGACCTGGTCGACCGCCTCGGTATCGCGGAGGCCGTCACCTTTGCCGGATGGGTCGATGACCGGATGAAGCAGGAGTTGCTGCGCGAGGCCTGGGTGCTGGCCCTGCCCTCGATCAAGGAAGGATGGGGGCTCGCGGTCATGGAAGCGGCCGTCAATCACACACCGACAGTGGCCTTTCGGGTGGGCGGTCTCGAGGAGTCTGTCCTTGACGGCCGGACCGGATTGTTGGCACCCGACCGAGAAGGGTTCGTCCAGGCCCTTCGGCGGGTGCTCCTTGACCCGGAGCTCAGAGACGCTCTCGGGAGCGAGGCTGCTGACCACGCTCTCGGGTATTCCTGGGAAACCACCGCGGAGTCGTTTCAGGTAGTACTGAGGGAAGCGCTCGAACCCCGCGAGGTGGTTGCGGTGGGGGAGCCGCTCCCGGCGATCGAGCCCTGATCTCTGGTGGTCGATGCATCGTTGGGACCGGGCCCCACCGACCTGCGCCTCGACCCACCTTGTGAGGCCTGCGGGCTGCCTACCCGGGATTGGAAGGCCGGAAGCCACTGTGTGCTGACCTGCTGCCCCTCCTGCGGCCACATCGAGCGCGACCTCGGGAGGTGCGGGGCCATGGCACGCAGCCATCCTTGGGGAGGGTGTGGGTGTTTCGATCGGGTTCGTTCCGCCTGGACCCTTCGTAGCCTGCAGCGTCTACTTCCTCGCGCAACGCATCTGAGGATCCTCGAGATCGGGATGGGGCGCGGCCTCATCCTCTCTCGCTTCATGCAACAAGGGCACGACGTCTCGGGGATCGATCCTGGGGCTCTCCAGAGAGACATCGTCCCCTCGCTCCGATCAGGCGCCACCATCTACTCGCAGGCTGCGGAAGACGTCGAGCTTCCAGAGAGTTCGTTCGATGTCATCTATGCCATCCATGTGGTCGAGCACCTCCGGGACCCCGCTTCGGTGTTTCGAAGCTGTCACGACGCGCTAAGGCCCGATGGGATCCTGTACCTGATCACGCCGAACGGCTCCTCCGACGGACTTCGGCTCTTCGGGGAGCGGTGGTGGAACCTCGAGGATCCCACCCACGTCCGCTTCTTCTCCCCGCGGTCCATCGCGATCATGCTGTCCAGGGCAGGATTCCACCGAGCGCGGATCCGCACTACCATCTGGGACAGCCTCTCCATCGAAATGACGAGCCTGGTGAGGACCGTGAGGCCGAGCGCAGACGAGCATGGCGTGCTCGGCAATCGAGCCCTCCTGCCTCTGTACGCGACTCTCCTGCCCGTTGCTGTCCTGGCCCGGGCGATCTGGCCCCGCCTGTCGGCCAGCATGGAAGTCGTCGCCACCAAGGCGCACTGAGTGTGCGGACTCGACACTGTTGGCCGCTCAGCGACTTCTCGGCAGTGCGCGTAACAGGATCTTCATGTTCGTCCCGTATGAGCGTCGGGTCCTGCGGGTAGCATCTGTTTCGATCGGAACCCCTCCTTCGCCTCCGGGATTTCGTACTTTGTCGTAGATGAGCATCGAGAACGGACAGGACAATCAAAGGGCCGGGCCACTCAGCGCGGCCACAGAGCGCTCTGCGCCGCGCTGGCGATTGCTTTTGGTCGGGCCGGTGCTGCCGTGGCTTGCCATCCTCTTTCTGGGATCAGCAGCCCTGGGTGCCTGGTTCTTGATCGGTCCGTCGCTGCACGGAACCCGCTACTACAAGGTCGGCTACAACCGGACTGCGTTCGAGTACAGCCGGCAGATCGTTCTCCTTTTCGTGCCCTATGCCCTGGCGCTGTTGGCATGGCGGCGAGGTCGGCGAGTCCCCCTGTGGGTGCTCCTTGGCGGGGCCGCCGTGCTGCACGTCCTGGTCCTGTTCGCGCCGCTTCCCCAGTCCCAGGACTTCTATCAATACCTCTTCTATGGCCGCATGCAGGCCGTCCATGGAGCCAATCCCTTCACCATCAACCCCAGCACGCTCTGGGCGGATCCCTGGTTTCCGTGGATCAGGTGGAACACCCAGCCGAGCGTCTACGGGCCGGCATGGATCCTGCTCGCGTTCGGCGCCGTGAAAGCGGCGGGAAACAACCTGGCCCATGCCTTCGTCGGGCTGAAGCTGGCCGTCCTGCTCCTCGACGCGGCCATCGTGTGGTTGATCCTCGCGCTGGCAAAGGATCGGCCGGACCCGACCGGTGCCAGGGGATGGGGAGTCCTCGCCTATGCGTGGAACCCGCTGGTTCTGATCACCGTGCCCCTCGCCGGGTCAGCCGACGTGGCTGTAGCGGCCGGTCTGTTGGGAGCCATCCTGGCCCGCCGGAGGGGACGCAGTGGGATCGCCACGCTTCTGCTCGTGCTGGCATCACTGGTCAAGGTGTATGCCGTGGTGGGGCTGGTGCTTCACCTGGTGCTTCTCATGAGAGAGCGGGGAGCCAGGCGGGCAGCCGGGCACGCGGGGGCCGCGATCGGGCTCGCGGCGATCTCGTTCGCGCCGTACTGGGCCGGCCTTGCCACCTTCCGGGGACTGCTCAACATGGCCCGCATGCGGAATCAGTCGTTGATGGGCAGCCTGGAACGCGTGGTCATTCGCCCGCTGCTGTCGGGCTTGGGGTACTCCACTCCCACCCGAGGTTCGCAGCTGGCGGGCAGGACGATCGCCGGCCTCCTCGTGGCAACCGCGCTCGTCTGGGCCATCCGGAAGGTTCGAGACGAAGACAGCTTGTGGTTCGGGGTGTTGGGGGTCTTGACCGCCTACATGCTGCTCTCGCCGTGGTTCCTGTACTGGTACATCCTGGGGCCGCTCGCGCTCGTGGCCGTGCTTCCGCGCAACCGATTGACGTACCCGATCCTCATCTTCTCCGGGACGGCGCTGATCAGTGTGTACCTCTCGCCGATCCGTCTCCTGCTGACGGTGCAGTCGCTGGTGAGATACGGGCCGCCGATCCTCGTGTTCGGCATGCTCGGCTGGCTGCGGCGAGCAGGGGCCCGGGACCGCACGCGGATGCCCCTTCCCGTGCCAAAACCGGTCTCGGCTCCCGCGCCATCGAGCGCGGTCGCCGGGCGTGCACCTGCGGCAAAGTAACTCGCCCGCCCAGGCGCCACGCGTAGACTCCCGCTGATGGAGCTCTCGGAATTCCAGGACACGATCCGGCGGACCTTTCTCGACCGCGATGCGGCGAGGGGGCTGGACGGCACGTTCAGATGGATGGTGGAGGAGGTGGGCGAACTGGCCAAGTCGTTCCGCCGAGGGGACCACGCGGAGGTGACGCACGAGGTGGGCGACGTCCTGGCATGGCTGGCCTCCGTGGCAAACGTCGCGAGTGTGGACCTGGAGGAAGCCGCCGCCCGATACGCGGCCGGGTGCCCGACCTGCGGGGGCGTACCCTGCACCTGCCCGCCCGCGTGAGTATCGGGCTTCGATCAGGGGGTTCAGATGGCGAATGTGTTCATCTCGATCGACATGGAGGGCATCGCGGGGATCGCCCATCTCCAGCAGGTCATGCGTGGGACCGACGACTTCCAGGCGTCCCGGGAGCTCATGACGGATGAGGCCAACGCAGCTGTGGCCGGGGCTTTCGAGGGGGGCGCTACGTCGGTGGTGGTCAACGACTCGCACGGGGACATGTACAACCTCTTGGCGGAGAGGATGGATCCCCGGGCCGAATTACTGATCGGCTCCCCGAAAGTCCTGTCGATGATGCAGGGGTTCGGTCCCGACTTCGACGTGGCCCTGTTCGTCGGATACCACGCGGCGGCCGGGACTCAGGCGGCCGTCCTGGATCACACGTACTCGGGGCGCCTCCTGTACGAGGTCCGGGTGAACGGCGAGCCTGTCACCGAGACCGAGCTCAACTCGGCGTTTGCCGGAACCTATGGGGTGCCGGTGGGACTGGTCACGGGCGACGACAAGATCTGCGCGGTGGCGGCGAAGAAGATCCCGGGGATCCGGACGGTGGTGGTCAAGGAGGCCTTCGGGAGGAACGTGGCCCGCAGCCTGCACCCTCAAGCAGCCAGGGACGCCATCCGCAAGACGGCGGCTGAGGCGGTTGGGTCCAGGGATGAGCTCATCCCCTACACGATCGAGTCACCCATCGTGCTCGACGCGGACATCGCCAACACGAGCGCGACCGATCTGTGCGCGCTGGCGCCTGGCGTCGAACGGATCGGACCGCGCACGGTCCGATTCGAGACCGACGACTTCAGGGCGGCCTTTCGATGCCTGCTCGCCTGGGTCTACCTGGGGGCGAGCGAGGCCCCTCGATACGCCGGGACGTGAGCCACCGTTCCACGAGCGAGGGAATCGCGCTGACCTCGTTTCAGCGTGTGGGGAGCAGCCCTTCGCTCAGAAGCACTTCGGCGATCTGGACGGCGTTCAGCGCCGCACCCTTGCGAAGGTTGTCGCCTGCGGCGAACAGCAGCAGCGCATGGTGGTCACCTTCCGGCTGCCGGATGCGGCCGACAAGGACCTCGTCGATGCCGGCCGATTCGAGGGGAGTCGGGTAGAGGCCACGTTCGGGCTCATCGAGGACCCTGACCCCTGCCGCCCCTGCGAGCGTCTCCCGTGCAGCCTCCGCTGTAACCGGTTCTTCGAACCTTGCGTAGATCGAGACGCCGTGCCCTGTCACGATGGGGACGCGAACGGCCGTTGCGGCCACGGGCAGATCCGGAATCCCCAAGACCTTGCGGACCTCGTTGCCCATCTTGAGCTCCTCGGTGGTCCATCCCGACCCAGCCCGGTCGAACGTCTCGACGTGCGGAAGCACGTTGAAGGCGATCGTTCGTCGGAACACTTCGCCCACGGGGAGAGCATCTGGATCGGGGCGCGTGAGCGCCTCGACCTGGTCGTGCATCTTCTCCACCTGCTCCGCGAGCTCGCGGATGCCTTTCATCCCGATCCCGGACACGGACTGATACGAGGACGTAATCAGGAACGTCAGGCCGAACCGTTTGTGCAACGGCCCGAGCGGCATCAGCGCGGTGATGGCTGTGCAGTTCCCGTTGGCCACGATTCCTTTGTGGTCTTGCAGGGCCTGGGGGTTGATCTCCGGCACCACGAGGGGAACGTTGGGGTCCATGCGGAACGCCGAGGAGTTGTCCACGCTCACTATCCCCGCCGCGGCCGCCGGGGGCAGGATCTGCTTCGCAACCGCGCTCCCCGCCGAGGTTAGGGCCAGATCCACTCCCTCGAACCACCGATCGTGAACGGCTCGCACAGTTAGTCCCTCACCTCGGAAATCGAGACGTTTCCCCTCCGACCGCGGCGAGGCGAACAGCACAAGATCGTCGAGAGGAAAGGCCCGCTCATCCATGAGTGACAGGATGGTCCGGCCCACGGCACCGGTGGCGCCCACGACGGCTATCCGCATGCGCACATCCTACGGATACCGAGGGGGCTGCACCCTTCGCCCCTGCATGTACGCCGAGGTCCGGGTGGGCACGCGGACGTGACCTTAGGCCGGTGTTGGCGCATCCTGAGGTCGAGCTCTCTGAACCTCAACAAGACGCCTTGGCGCGAGATAGAATCCATCCGCGCCGGTTTTCGAACAGCGTGCGTGGAACAGTAGTTCACACTCACATGCTGAAACGACGAAGGGGCACGAACGGGTCCACGAGACGGCCCATCCCACTGCACCCGTTCCTGCTCGCAGCAATCCCCGTTCTGGCGCTCTGGGTTCATAACTTGTCCGAGGGGGTCACGCTGCACGATGCCCTCCCCCCGATGGTGGTCTCGGTGGCCGGGGCTGGGGTGGTCCTGCTGATTGCCGCGTTCCTCCTGAGGGGTGATTTCCTCAAGGGCGGGCTGGCGGCGGCAGTGGTCGTCTTCATGCTCTTCTCCTACGGTCCTCTATCCACGGTCGTTCGGGACTGGAAGCTCGGTTCGAGCCGGGTCTTGCCGGCCCCCGTGATCGTGGTGATCTTCCTGGCTTTGGGCGCGATCGCCATCCGGGCGGTCACCCGGGCCTCTCCTCAGCGTGCGGCCGGGCTGACCCGCGGGCTCAACTTCGTGACGGCCGGACTCGTCGCCATCAATGCCCTCTCCATCGCTACCTTCCAGATTCGCGACGATGGAATAGGAGCCGACACCTCCGGGGTGCTCAGCGCAGCAGCCACCGGCTCGACCCCGGCCGGAAAGCCGGACATCTATTTCATCGTGCTGGACGACTACGGCGGTGAGCGAGCCATGAAGGAGCTGCTCGGCTATGACAACCGGCCATTCCTGGATGCTCTGGAGAGACGTGGATTCTACGTCCCCGCGCATCCCACGACGAACTACCCACAGACGACGTTGTACCTGGCCTCGACTTTGAACCTCGAGTATGTGCATCGGCTGGTCAAGCCCGGGAGCCCCATCACCTACCAGAAGCTCAAGCCGCTCATCACCGACGACTTAGTCCCAAAGTTCCTCAAGTCGAAGGGCTACCGATACATTCATATCGGCTCCTGGGTGCGGTCCACGGCGAGTAATCCCCAGGCCGACGTGAACATCACGTTGGGGGACGGCCTGTCCGACTTCTCTAATGCGCTGCTCGAACAAGCGGAGCTTCAGTCGACCCTCAAACGTTTAGGCTACCCAGCCTGGAGCCGTCAGCAGTACGACCGGGCGCTCTTTCAGTTCGACCAGCTGGCGAGAAGCAGAGGCCTCCGCGGCCCTAAGTTCGTGTTCGGCCACATCATCGTGCCGCACTGGCCCTACGTGTTCGACGAGAACGGCCAGTTCTCCGACACCAGGATTCCGATGTCTGCTATCAAGGCTCCTCTGGCTGAGGTGAGCCGGGACAGCCGTGAGCGCTACATCGAGCAGCTGGAGTTTGCCAACCAAAAGACGCTCGCGCTGATCGACTCGCTGCTCGCAGGCCCGCCAGAGTCGCGGCCAGTCATCGTGCTGCAGTCTGACGAGGGCTTCTTCACCTGGCTCCTGAGCCCGGCAACGGCTAACGACCTGGACCTCCAGCAGCACTTCAACATCTTGAGCGCGTATTACTTCCCGCGTTTGCAGCGCACGGGACTCTACCCAAGGATCACTCCGGTCAATACCTTCCGTCTGCTCTTCAACAACTACTTCGAGGCCAAGTTGCCGCTCCTCCCAGACCGAAACTACGTCTTGATACACGGGAAGAGCGGCGATTACTTCAGGGACGTGACGCAGCGGGTGCAGCCGCTCGTCTGAATCGCGAGAAGCGACCATCGTCGGCTCGCTGCTCGCCGACCGGTTCCGTCATCGCCTTTGGGCTCCTCAGGCGTGTTCCCTGGTCGCTCCGGCATCCGCGCCGAGGCCGAACTTCGCGTGGATGCACCTCACCGCCCGGTCCTTGTCGCCGGCGCGGATCACGCACGAGATCCGGATGGAGGAGGTGGAGATCATCTCGATGTTGACTCCTTCGGCGGCGAGCGCGTCGAACATGTCGGCGACCACCTCGGGATTGCTCTTGATCCCCGCTCCGACCAGGGACACCCGGGCGATCCCGTCGTCCGTCGTGTATCCCGAGCCCCCGACGTCCTTGACCACCCGGTCGATGAGGGAGGTGACGTGCGGCAGATCCGTCTTTGGAACCAGGAACGAGACATCGGTCTTTCCGTATCGACCGACGTTCTGGACGATCATGTCCACGCTCGCCCCCTCCTCGGCGACGGCACGAAAGATGGCGGCGGCGACCCCCGGGCGGTCGGGAACGTCCTGCATGGTGACCTTGGCCTCGGAGTCGTCGGCGGCCACGCCGGAGATGATGGCCTGTTCCATGCGAACGTCCTCCTCGATGATCCACGTCCCGGGCTCGTCGGTGAACGACGACCGCACATGGACCTTCACGCCGTGAGTTCGAGCGTACTCCACCGACCGCAGCTGGAGGACCTTCGCCCCGGAAGCCGCGAGCTCCAGCATCTCCTCGTACGAAACGGCGTGGAGCCTTCGCGCCTCCGGGACGATCCGGGGGTCGGCCGTGAACACGCCGCGAACATCGGTGTAGATCTCGCAGAACTCGGCGGAGAGCGCGGCTGCCAACGCCACCGCCGTGGTGTCCGAGCCGCCCCGGCCCAGCGTGGTCACGTCGTACGCCGTGGACACGCCCTGGAAGCCCGCCACGATCACGATGCTCCCTTTGGACAGGGCATCCAGGATGCGGCCGGGGCGGATGTCGATGATCTTGGCCTTTCCGTGGGCGGTATCCGTGATGATCCCGGCCTGGGACCCGGTGTAGGAGGCGGCGGGGTATCCGGCGGCGTTGATGGCGATGGCCAGGAGCGACATCGCGATGCGCTCGCCCGCTGTCAGCAGCAGGTCCAGCTCACGTGGATTGGGCATCGGGGTGAGATCGTGGGCCATGGCCGCCAGATCGTCGGTCGTATCGCCCATGGCCGAGACAACCACCACCACGTCGTGGCCGTCCTTCCTGGCTCCAACGATGCGCTCGGCCACGGCCTGTATCCGGGCCGCGTCGGCCACTGAGGTTCCGCCGTACTTCTGAACGATCACGGACACGACCAGGCCAGCGTAGCGCGCCGCGGTCAGCTACTGAGGGAGGTTGCCCTCCCGCGAGCCCCAGGGGTTCAGTCTTGCCGGAGGCTCGCTCGCGTCATACAGACATCGGTAAAGGAGGGCCCGGCCGGGGGTGATCCCGCGCTCGGTGACTTCGCCGATGCCCTCGATCCTTCGGATCACGATGATCGCGAGGATCGCAGCGCCCATCGCCACGAACTCACCGGGCTGCCCCTGGACGACGGCGACCAGCGGCACGCTGGCCATCGCGACCGTGCTCGCCAGGCCGGTCACCCGAGCCGCCCCACCCGCCACGATGATCAGACCGGCCACGACCATCTCGGCGGGGAGCAGGACCAGCAGGACCCCCGAGGCCGCGGCCAGCCCTCGGCCCGCCATGTCCTTCAGGTAGAACGGGAAGGCGTGGCCCACCACCACGGTGACCCCACACAGGGCGAGCCAGGCAGGGTTGAGATGGCCCCACTCCCGTGCCGCCAGCACGAACACCAGCCCTTTCAGGACGTCCATGGTTGCTGCCAGGGCCGTCCATCCCACACCGAGGTGGCTCGTCATCAGGATGTGCGGGTCGGTCTCCCCGGAGGATCGCCCGGCCGCGGCCAGGAGGCCATGTGCGCCCTTCGATCTGGCCACGATCCATGTCGATGGCAGGGTCCCAGCCAAGTACCCCCCACCCGCCCACATGAGCCGACTGGCGATCACAGCCTCAAGCCTACCCCTCGCAGAAGAACGCCACCCCAACCAAACCTGGTCCGGTGTGCGCCCCGATGACCGGAGTGACTTCCGTGACCACCTTCTCCACGACGTTGGCCCGGGCGGAAATCCTTTCGGCGATGTCCTCCGCCTCACCGAGCGCCGCCGCGTGGAGCGCGGCCAGGTGGACGGGCCTGTCTCCAATCTCGCCGATGGCGTCCTCGACGATCCGAGCAAGGGCCTTGCGCTTCGTCCGGGAGCGGGAGACGGGGACGACCTCGCCTTCCTTGAAGCCGAACACGGGCTTGATGTCGAGCACGGTGGCCGCGTATGCCTGCAGCTTCGTCACCCGGCCGGATTTCCTGAGGAACTCGAACGTGTCCACCGTTGCGTAGAGCCGAGTCCAGTGGGCAACGTCCCTGGCCCTTTCGGCCACCTCCGGTAGGGACCCGGCCTTGGCAGCGGCCCGGGCTGCTTCCATAGCGACGAACCCCTCGGCCATGGCAGCGCTCTTCGAGTCCACGACCTCGACGTGCCCGCCGAACCGCTCGGCCGCCAGGGAGGCCTGCTGGTAGCTGGAGCTCATCGAGGAGGCGACGGTCACGCACAGAATGTCCTGCCGTCCGGTCCGTTCGTAGGCCTCGAGGTAGTCGCCAGGCGAGGGAGTGGAGGTAGAGGCGACGATGCCGTCCCTGACCAGCCGTTCGTAGAAGTCGGTGGGCGTCAGGTCCCGGCCGTCCCGGTAGACCTGGTCACCGAACTTCAGATACATTGGCACGACCTCGATGCCGAGCTCGCGTGCCACGTCGTTGGGAAGGTTGGCCGCGCTGTCAGCGACGATGGCTATTCCCACACCTCACCCTTTCAGGTCCAGCGGAGCGATGCTCTCCCCTCGCGGGAACACCATACCGGGGCCGGTTGTTCGTGGGCATGTGAAATCGGTGATCCTTCTCCCGCCATCGTCGTGAGCGTGTCAGCCGAAGCGGGTTCTGCCGGCGGGTTCCGTGCCGTCCTGTCATCGAAGGGATTCCGCCGGCTGCTGGTCGGCCAGGCTGTCTCGGGGTTGGGCGACTGGGTGGCCACGCTGGCCTTCATCGTCGCCGCGTTCACGCTGACCCACAGGAATCAGACGGCAGTGGCGATCGTGCTCGTGCTGCGGTTGGTGCCGCCGATCTTCGCCGCTCCCGTCGGGGGGGTGGTTGCGGATCGGCAGTACCGACGGACGATCATGGTCACCTGCGACCTGACCCGCGCCGCGCTCATCGCCCTGGTGCCGTTCGTGGGCATCGGCCTCCTCTACGCCATCGCCTTCGTCCACGAGTGCCTCTCGCTGTTCTTCATCCCGGCCCGGGACGCCAGCGTCCCCCAGCTTGTCCCCAGGCGCTCTCTGCCGGAGGCGAACGGACTCATCCTTGCTTCCTCGTACGGTTCCATCCCCATCGCCGCTCTGCTGTTCAGCGGGCTTCGAGCGGTCGCGTCGCACATCCCGGCCTGGATCCCCTACGGCCATCTATTTCGCCAGCACCCCACGTCGTTCGCATTCTTTTTCGACTCGGCAACGTTCGTCTTCTCCGCGGTCATGATCTCCAGGCTGCAGCTGGAGCGAAAAGGGCGGGAAGGAGACATCGAACTGTTGCAGGGGCTCATGGAGGGAATCCGGTACGTGCTGTCCCATCCCGGGCTTCGTGCGCTTGCCTCAGGGCTCCTCGTCTCGATGTTCGGTGGCGGCGTGCTGTTCGCCGTGGGCATCGGCTACATCACCGTGACGCTGCACGGCAACGACGTGGCCTTCGGATGGCTGGCTGCCCTGTGGGGCGCAGGAATGGGGATCGGCCTGGCCATCGTCCGCCTACTGATCAAACGGGGACAGGCCATCGTGTTCCTGGCCGCGGTCGTCCTGTGCGGCGGCGTCTTGATCGTCATGGCCCTCCTCCCGTTCCTGTGGCTGGCCTTCATCGCCGCCGTAGTGTTCGGGGCCGCCTTCTCGGTAGCCATCCTCATCGCTCTCACCATCGCCCAGGAAGTGGCCGAGGACCGGATCCGAGGACGGATCATGGCCGGCGTACAGATGCTGTTCCGAGTGGGCCTGGGAGCTGGCGCGCTCGGGATCGGGTATCTGGCCCATTCCATCAAGAAGGTGAAGCTCCTGATCACGCTGGACGGAAACCAGATCGGCCTGATTGCCGGAGGCATCCTGATCCTGCTGGGAGCGATGGCGTCCGCGGGGGTCGCCCGGCCTGGGGTCTGGGCCGACGACTAGCTTCACATCTCCCGGCGACCCTCGAGGGCCTGGCCGAGCGTCACTTCGTCCGCGTATTCGAGGTCGCCCCCCACCGGGAGGCCGCTGGCCAGCCGGGTGACCCTGACCCCGATGGGCTTGAGCAGGGCGGCCACGTACATCGCCGTGGCGTTCCCCTCAAGGTTCGGGTTCGTCGCCAGTATGACCTCCTCCACGTGATCGCGGCTCACCCGGTCGAGCAGCTCCTGGACCCGGAGGTCGTCGGGGCCGATCCCTTCGAGCGGCGAGATGGCCCCGCCGAGCACGTGATAGCGGCCCTTGATCACCCCGGCCTTCTCGATGGCCGCCTGGTCCTTCGACTCCTCGACCACACAGATCACGGCGGGATCCCGGCCGGGGTCCCTGCAGATCCGGCACAGATCGCCCTCACTCACGCTGAAACAGTCCCTGCAGAATCTGATCCGCTCCTTTGCCGCGAGGATGGCCTCGGCCAGCCGCTTCGCGTCCTGGGGTGGGGCCTTCACCATGTAGAACGCCAGTCGCTGGGCCGACTTCGGACCGATGCCCGGCAGCCGGGAAAGCTCGTCGATCAGGTCCTGGATGGGCCCCTCGAACACTAGGGCGACTCCTCGGGCACCTCACGCGCCCCCACGGCTAGGAGGTCTCCCCGGCGTCCTCGACCTCGGCTCCCAGCTCGGCCTTGAGCCGGGCAACCGCATCTTCCGTGGTGGCCGGCGGTTCGTCCTCCTCGATCGGAGTCATGCCGGGCACCTCCGCGCGAGCCACGCAGCGGATGCGAGGAGCAACGCCGAAGACTTCAGCGAACACTTCCCGAAGCTCTTCCTCCTTCGACTGGACCTTCTGCACGGCGAACTTCCGGCCGGGCGGGAACGCCAGCTCGAGCGTGGAGCCGTCGTAGGCGGCCGGGGTGACCGATCCCAGGTTCGCATGCAGGATCATCTGGCGGCGATCGTGCAGACGATCGAGAAGCTGCTGCCACGAGCGACGGATGGTCTGCAGATCGAGCGCCCCCGCACTCGGCGCATGCGGCTCCTGTGCGACCTCTGGCGCCGCTGGAGTCTGCTCAGTGTCGACTTGCGAGGATCCGGCCTGGATGGTGGCATCGGACGGTTCGGAAAGGGCCCCAGGTGATGCTTCGTGAAGGCCGGCGCGGCCCCCGAGCGTCAGCGAGGGTGTCGCGCCGGCCCCCGGGGCTCGCACGGTGCCGCCGACCTCCGGGGTTCGCACCGAGCTCGGACCGACGACGTCGGCCTGCCGGTAGATGGCTTCGACTCCTGCGAGGCGTTCGAGCCGCTCGATGCGGGCGGCCAGGCCGGCGGGGTTCGGATCGGCCTCGGGGATCGTCGATCGCACCAGGGCCAGCTCGAGCGTCAGCCTCGGCGAGGTGGTCCACCGCATGTCGGTCTGCGCCGCCACCAGCAGCGAGAGGACCCGGCTGAGCTCGGCCAGGGTGAACTTTTGAGCCTGGGGCACGAGCCGGGCGTGCCGATCCGCCGGTACGTCCAGGACGGCCTGCTCCTCGGGAGCAGACCGCACCAACATGAGGTCCCTGAAGTGCTGCAGGACCTGTCCGGTGATGTGACGAAAGTCGTGTCCCTCCAGGACCAACCGGTTCACGATCTGGAACACGCCCTGGACGTCCTGGATCGCCACCGCGTCCGCCAGCTCGAAGTGGACATCGCTCTGGGGGGCCCCGATCAGGGTTGCGACGGTTTCCTCGGTGACCTCGCCACCTCCCAGCACCGAACTTTGATCCAAGAGCGAAAGCGCGTCCCGGACGGAGCCTTCGGCCTGCCTGGCCAGAGATTCGGCGGCGGACCGGACGAGATCGATCCCCTCTTGCTTCGCCACCCGCTCCAGGTGATCGGCCAGGACCTCCGTGCCAACCCTGCGGAAATCGAACCGCTGGCAGCGGCCCACGATCGTGGGCGGCATCTTGTGCGGCTCGGTGGTGGCCAGGACGAACCTGACGCCCACTGGGGGCTCCTCGAAGATCTTCAGCAGGGCGTCGAACGCTTCCCGGGAGAGCCGCTGGGCCTCGTCGATGATGTAGACCTTCTCCCGGCCCATGGCGGGCGCCGTGGGCGCTCGCTCCCGCAGCTCCCGGGCGTCGTCGACCCCGCCGTGAGAGGCGGCGTCGATCTCGACGACGTCCAGATGCGAGCCATCCCTGATCCGAAGGCACTGCTCGCACACGCCGCACGGCTCGGCTGTGGGCCCCTTCTCGCAGTTGACCATCCGGGCCAGGATTCGAGCGGTGGAGGTCTTGCCGGTCCCCCGTGGACCGCAGAAGAGGAAGGCATGGGAAAGCCGTTCCTCCCGTACCGCCCCCACCAAGGCGCGGACCACGTGTTCCTGCCCGATGACCTCGTCAGGAGACTGCGGCCTGTACTTGCGGTAGAGCGCGACTTCCTCGGCCAAGCTTCTCTCCCCTGGACCCCCTGTCCCCCTGGATCCCCAAAAATAAGGTGACCGTGCACCCGCCGTTGTCCACGGACGGCTCGGTCGCTCAACGGGTCGGTAGCTCCGGTCAGGTAACCCCGCGGCACCCGCCAGCGCCCGCTTACCGCTGCTACCTTCCGGTCCTGACGGGGTTCGCAGGTTGGCGTCGCGCGGGACCCGGCCTTCAACGCTCCGTACCCGGAGCGGTCCCGGACCATCCGGGCCGCGGGCGGGCATCGGCCCCGCTAGAGCGGATTGCGGGTACAGGGCACCGCTAGCTCCCCGCCTAGCACGGTCACCACGCCGAGTATACCGCCGCCCCAAGACAGAGCGATCCGAGGAAAGGACGTCGCTAGGACTCCGAGCGTGAGCGAAGCATTGCTTCCAGCCGGCCTAGACGTTCGGCCCTCCGCGTCGATGAAAACCGGGAGACCACGGCGAGAACGAAGTAGAGACCGAGGACCGAGGAAGGGGCAGGAGTGACAGCACACCGAAGGCGACAGCGAAGTAAACGAACAGGACCCACAGGGGCGCCGCCGTCAATCGATCTCGCCAATTCGACATCGAGATGAGTATGCGGTGAAGGAGACCAGCCCGTCGCCGTTCTCTGCCTGAGATAGGCTTCCGCTAGCGAGCCGGGGGAGGGCTGGCCGAACCGACACGAAGGGAGGGAGGCGGATGGAGTCGGACACGATCTCGGCCAGGGTGGAACGAGCCCGGGAGCTCACCCAGAATCTGATCACGCAGGGCGTTCGAGCCGTGGCCATCACGATGGTGGACAACGCCGGCGTCACCAGGGTGAAGACCGTTCCGGTCTCGCTGTTCGAACGGGCCGTCCGGTTCGGGATCGGCCTCACGCCGGTCTTCAACGTCTTCATGGTCAACGACTTCATCACATCGAGCGCCGAGGTTGGCGGACCCACCGGTGACCTTCGGCTTATGCCCGACCCCTCCGCCCTCCGACCCCTCGCCGCCCAGCCCGGATGGGCCTGGGCTCCAACAGACCAGTACACGCAGGAAGGCGACGTGTTCCCGTGTTGCCAGCGCTCGTTCGTGCGGAAGATGACCGACCGTCTCACCGAACTGGGCGTCACGGCGAAGATGAGCTTCGAGCTCGAATGGTTCGTCGCCAGGACCGTCGGTGACGAAGTGGTTCCGATCCATCGTGGTCCCGCCTACAGCGCGGCCGTCCTCGCAGAAGTTTCGGACTTCGTGCGCGACCTCATCGTGGCCCTCGAGGACGAGGGGATCGGCGTGGAGCAGTTCCATCCCGAATACGCAACGGGCCAGCTCGAAGTCTCGGTGGCTCCCCAGGATCCCGTGGGTGCGGCAGACATGAACGTCCTGGTGCGACAGACGATCCGCGGCGTGTCCGCTCGGCATGGCCTGAAGTCCTCCTTCGCGCCCGTGGCCATCGCGGGCGAGGTTGGAAACGGCGGACACGTCCATTTCAGCCTGTGGGAAGAGGGCAAGAACCTGTTCGCCGGAGGTGAGGGCCCGTACGGCATGACGAGTCGGGGAGAGGCGTTCGTCGCCGGCGTGCTGGAGGAACTTCCCGCGCTGGTGGCGATCGGCTCTCCCAGCGTGGCCAGCTACCTTCGGCTCATTCCCCATCACTGGGCGGGGGCCTTCGCCTGCTGGGGACGGGAGAACCGGGAGGCGGCCATCCGTTTCGTGACCGGCATGATCGGCTCCCGCGAGACGGCGGCGAACACCGAAGTGAAATGCTTCGATGAGAGCGCGAACCCTTACCTGGTCGCCGGATCCTTGATAGCGGCCGGGCTCTCCGGGATCGAGCGGCAGTTGACCCTTCCGCCGGAGGTTACCGCAGACCCGGGCTCGCTCTCCCCCGAGGAGCAGGACAAGCTCGGGGTACGACGGCTGCCTCAGTCCGTCGAAGAGGCCGTGGCGCATCTGGAGAAGTCCGAAGTGCTCCAGGAGGCCATGGGCCGGATGCTCTTCAACGCCTTCGTCGCCGTCCGACGGGCAGAGATCGATCTGTTCGCGGGGAAGGACGACGAGGAGGTCGTGGCGTCCCACCGCTGGCGTTATTGAAGATCTCGGCTCCGACGATCAACCAGCCGCGGCCTGTTTCACGAAGCGGGCGAACCGGCGGAACAGCTCCCTCCCCCGTTCCTCGTGCTCGGGGAGCCGCTCGGCTGCCTCCTTCCTGAGGTCCTCCGCGGACCTGCCCCACACCGGCTCCATCGCAGCGCCCGCCTGACCGATCCACCCGTCAAGCTCCGGCCGATCGACTTCCGGGTGGAACGCGATGCCCCAAGCCCGTTCACCCACTCGGTACACGGCCGCGGTGCCGCCGGGACTGGACGCGAGGAGCGTTGCTCCCCGAGGAAGGTCGAAGGTGTCCTCGTTCCAGTGGAACTCGAGATCACCGGCGGAGAAGACCGATGCCACAGGGTCCCGCCGTGCCTCATCTGTCGGAAAGACGGGATAGAACCCGCACTTGCGCTCTGCCGCCCGGACGACGGGCTGTTCTAGCGCGCGAGCCATCAGTTGGGCCCCCAGACAGACGCCCATCATGGGAACGCCCGCACCCAGCGCCTCGCACAGCAGCTCCCGCTCGCCGGCCAGGTACGGGTGTCGGTCGAGTTCGTCCACGTTCATGGCCCCACCCAACACGAGTAGGGCGGAGACACCGTCCAGTCCAGTCCAGGAGCAATCTGCCCAGGCGTCCACCACTTGGATCGGCACGCCTTCCTCTTCGAAGGCTCCCCGCGCCACCCCCAGGGTGTCGGTGCGCTCGTGCCGGATGCAGAGCAGCGGCTTCACGCGCTCCAGGCTACGCCCTGCCGCCCCCCTCGGGCGCCGGCATGGCGGCGGGCGCGACCGGCCGCCGCTTCCGGGCAATCTCGGAAATGAGATAAACGAGCAAGCCGATCAAGAGGGAGCCGGCGACGAGTCCCCCCAGCCAGAGCCTCCATTCGGTGAGGGTAAAGAGGCCTGCCGGGGCGAAGAACTTGTCGAACAGCACCCCGGCACCGAAGGCGGAGGCGAGGAACCCGACGAGTCCCGAGGCGCCAAGGACCCAGCGGGGCGCCAGCCGAACCTGCTCGAATCTCTCCGGGAACCACCGGCGGACGAAGAAGATGTCGAGGAACAGGAGAACCATCGACATGCACCACACCACGGTGATGGCGGCGATCAGGGACAGATAGAACTTCGTCGCCAGCTTCTCCGGTGCGGAGGGCCGCATGAATACGGCCAGCGTGATGATCGACGCGATCGCGCTCTGGACGACCACAGCAACGTCGGGGACCTTAGTCCGTGGGTTGACCCGGGCCATCACGGCAGGCATCCGGCGCTCCAGGCCGGAAACGAACAGCAGCCGCGCGAACGAGTAGTTGTAGACGACGGTATTCGAGATGAAGAACCAGAGCAAGACGACGCCGACCGCCGAGCCCAGCGTGTGGTTGATCCCCAGTTGGACTGTCTGGATCACCCCTCCGGTCGGGTGGTTCTTGTCGAGGGGCACCACGACCATGTTGCCCCAGGTCGCCCACAGGTAGGCCACCATCACGACGATGGAGCCCCAGAACAGATATCTGGTGATGGATCTCTCGCTCTTGACCTCTACGCCCATGTTCAGGGGGACCTCGATCCCGAGCAACGCCAGGATCACCAGGCCGAAGAAGGCCCAGTTGCTCCCGCCTCCGAAGGCGTGGAGCTTCCAGTGCTCCAGGGCGAAGGAGTTGGCGGCGGCGTTCCCCTTGGCCAGCCAGACCACCCCAGCGAGGCCCATGAGCAGGATCGCCACGGCGTAGAAGAGGAACTGGAAGTTCACGTAGTTCTGGGTGAGCCGGAATCGCTGCACCGATAGGATCGCGGAGAACCAGATGACGCCGAGGATGACTAGGGCCTGTTGCCAGGCCGGGTGCAGCTGGTTCGGCCACACCACCTGGATGATCGTGACGGCGGCGCTTCCGGTGAGAACGAGCACCAGGATCCCCGGCCACCAAGCAAGGAATCCCGCGTAGAAGCCCCAGAATGGCCCCAGGGCCTTGTGGGTCCACACGTACAGCGAGCCCTCGTCGGGAAACATCCGACCGAGGTGAGCGGTGACGAACGCGCCGGTGATCAGGAACGTGACGAACCCTAGGATCCAGTAGATGAAGGCTGCCGGACCGGCCGACTGGATCGTGGACGCATTGATGATGAAAAGCACGATGGCCACGAAGATGACCACCATGTCGAACGAGTTGAGGACTCTCGTCAACAGAACCGGAGCGATCTCTTCCGATACCAGGGAGCGTTCGTCGGCGGGCTCCGCCGCCCGAGTAGCGCCGGTGGACTCCATCCCATCACCCCTTTAGGACTGGAGCGCCCTCCGGGCAGGGCTTGCTCCCCAACCCGCGACCTGTGACGGCGCAAACTGTAGTTCGATCACCGTTCAATGTCGAAGCCGAAGGAGGCTGGCTGCCTCTCGAGAGGGTAGATCCGGAGGGCGTTGTCCCGGCCGATCAAGCGGGCGATCCGCTCGGCATCGCCGGTCATGCATGCGCCTTCCTCGATCCACTCCTCCAGGATCTCCCCGAGGACCCTGCGAAACAGTTGGGCTCCAAGGAAGTACAACTCGGAAAGGCCGAACGCGTCCGACGAAAAGAGCTGCTTGGAGAAAGGCGCCAGCTCCAGCGCCTCGGCCATGAAGCCGCGGGCGCTCGGTCCCGTGTAGTTCAGCGCGGAGCCGATATCGAAGTACACATGGGGAAAGACCGCCGCCAGGTATGCCGCCTCCCGATGGTACGGATAGCAGTGCAGGAACACCACGTTCACCGGCAGCTCGCCAAGCGCGCGAATCAGGTCGGTCAGCAGGGCAGGATTCGCCTGGTGGATCCTCAGGTCCGGGTCGCCGAAGCCGGAATGGACCTGCAGGGGCAAGCCTCGCTCCCGCCCGACGTCCGCACCCGCCCAGATGCCGAAACGCAACAGCACGGGATCGGTGAGGCGCCCACGCCCTTCTTCGGTCGCCCGCAGCCACACTCCCGCCGCGCGGACCACTTCCTCGCGGGACGGACGGGTGGGATCGAGGCCGAACCCGGACCGGTAGGCCACGATCGTCTTGAGCCCGACCCCTGCGGCGGCTCGCTTCTCCAGGGCCGTCACGAACGCGTCTGGATACCCGGCAGCATCGGGCAGGTCTGCAGCGACCGACTCCGCCACGGCCTCGAGCCGGACGATCTCGTGGACCGGGGCCTCGGCGAGCTTCCCCATGTCGGGGAGGTCCAGCAGCTCCTCCGATCGGTACCCGGAGTCGATCAGCAGGGCTCCAAGCTCGGCTCCCCCGAGCAGCCGGCGATTGACCTCCTCCGGGCCCAGCTCCCGCCTCCTCGCCAGATACTGCTCGGCGGGGGCAAGCGGGTCCAGGTCGAGAACCGGAGCACACCACCGCCGGACGACCAGCCCGATCGGCGCGTCGAAGTGGCTCACTCCGGGTGGCGGCGGATCGAACCCCTCGTTGATCAGGTTCTCGAAGGCCGGCCGCTCCAAGGCGCCGGCCATGACCCCGTGACAGTGGTGATCGACGAGCGGGAGTTCCTCCAACCCGATCACATCCGACGCCCCTCGGTTCGCCGCGACCATCGCCGCCGTAGTGTGAGGCACCCATGACAGGGCGGCAACGGCGCCTCTGACGCTGGTAAGGTGTGCGCGTGACTGGAGCGGGCTTCGGGGCGCGCGGGGTGGCGTACCTCGACGGGCGCTACGTCCCCATGGAGGAAGCGAAGATCTCCGTCGCCACGCATGCCTTCAACTACGGCACGGGATGCTTCGAAGGGATCCGGGGGTACTGGAACTCGGAGCATGAAGAGATCTACCTGGTCAAGCTGCACCATCACTTCCGGAGACTGCTGAACTCCACGCGCTTGTTTCGGATCGACCTCGGGCTGGATGCCCAGCAGCTCTGCGACATCGCGGTGGAAGTGATCAGTCGCAGCGGGTATCGCGAGGACGTCTACGTCCGCCCCGTCGCGTACAAGGCCTCCCCGGTGATCAAGGTGGGGCTGCTGCACTTGGAGGACGGCTTCTGTTGTTTCTCGGCGCCCATGGGCGACTACTTCGACACCCAGAAGGGGCTCTCCGTGACGGTCTCGGGATGGAGGCGCAACGACGACAACGCCATCCCCGCCCGGGCCAAGGCCACCGGCGGCTATCTCAACGCCGCCCTGGCCATCGCCGACGCCCAGGACGCCGGGTTCGACGAGGCCATCCTCTTGACCCAGGACGGTCACGTGTCGGAGGGGAGCGCGGCGAACATCTTCCTGGTGATGAACGGCAAGCTCATCACCCCTGCCGTGGCCGACGACATCCTGGTAGGGATCACTCGCGGTGCCATCATGGAGCTGGCCGAGAAGCTGGGCGTCCCGATCGCGGAGCGCCGGGTGGACAGGACGGAGCTCTATGTGGCCGATGAGATCTTCCTGTGCGGGACCGGCGTGCAAGTGGCCCCGGTGACCAAGGTCGATGGCCGCAAGATCGGCGACGGCAAGATGGGCGAGACCACCCGGTCCATCCAGGACCTGTATCTCTCCGCCGTTCACGGCGAGGTCGAGGAGTACATGGATTGGCTGACGCCCGTGTACGGCAGTCGCCGTAACCCCTAGCCCCGGAACGGCAGGATCGAAGACCGAATCTGGTCAGGCGAACGCCAGACAGCGGACGGCCGGAAGACCTTCAACCAATGGCCGCCAGGTCTGGCCCTGGTCCTCCGAGAAGTACACCGAGCCTTCCTGGGTACCAAAGGCAGCCAGCGTCCCCGAGGCCGCCAGGCAGAACGTGTCGATGTTTGCGGGGAACCACTCAGGCAGTCCGTCGACGCACCGCACGAACGGCCCGTCGCCAGCCAGCGGACGGCGGTACACGGCGGCCCTCCCGCCTCTCGGCCCGGTCGAGGCCGATGCCAGGATGGTGCTCTCGCCAACGGCCACGGCCCGCGAATACGAAGCGTGCAGGCCCTCGGTGACGAAGCTCCACGTCTCTCCTCCGTCTGAGCTCACCGCAAGTCCCTCCGCTCCCGTCGCGGCGAGGACCAGCCCAGAGTGGCCTCGAGGGGCGAGGACGTGGTGCACGTCAGTCTCGATGTCGATCGTGGGGTGGAACGTTCTTCCGCCATCCGTCGAACGCACGACGCCACCCACGTGCACATTGACGAACACGGCTCGTCCGGGATCCTCGCTGATGGAGCGGACGTCCGGAGGACCTCCCCACGGGGTGTACCAGTCGTCGCGGCCGGGCACCTCTTCGAAAGCTTCTACCGGCTGGAGCTTCCCCTCCTCCAATCGGAGGAGGGAGGCCTCCTCCGCGCCCACCAGCAACCCTGCCGCGGTCGGGCACAGGCAGTTCAACCGCTGGCCGCTCGACGTGGCGGCCTGATCCCAGTCCCCCGGCCGGTCGGACCGCCACACGTCCTCTCCGTCCGCCAGGGCCCACCAGCTCATCCCTTCGGGCCCGAGGCACGCCACGGCGTGGCCGGCGAGATGGACGCCGATCGGTCCGCTCGACTCATCGAGCTCGTGCAGGCCGTCCTCGGTACCGACGAGGAGCGTCATGGCCACACCTTACCGCGGCCGTGAAGAGGTCGGTGCCGACCCGGGACCGATCTCAGGCCGGCTGCGCCGGCGGAGCCGGCCTCCACAGAGCCAGTAGTGCGATCGCCCCCAGGACACCGGCGAGCGTGGCCACCCACCACACCAACGACGATCCGTGAGGAACCAGGACCGACAGCCGTGGCGGGCCACCTCCATCGATCGACAGGTCGTAGCCGAGCCTTCCAGCCGGAGTGTGCAGCGACAGAGCGGTCAGCCACATACCCTCAGTCGGCAACCAGCTCATACCCTCATCGGACCGGAGGTCCTGGAGCAGCTGGGAGCTGGCCTTTCCATACGCTCGCAGCTTCATCCCGGGCATGTCCCAGATCTGCGGGCTCAGCGAGGGGGCGTGATCGGTGAGGATGAACAGGTCTGCATCGACGATCTCGGGGGCGACCTTGCCGAGAGCCAGGATGCGGAGGGGGATCCAGGGGGCGCGGAGGGGAATGGTGAAGTGGATCGTTTGGCCCTGTCCCTCCACGAGGCCACGCTTGAAGGCGGCCACTCCGTCGAACTTCGCCAGGGCGAAGACCGCGCCGCTCGACGAGTAGCGCCCGAGCACGTTGGGGGTATCCGGCGTCAGGTCGAACCCATTCTTCCTGGCCCACGCCGCGACATCGGCTCCTCCGCCTCGAACGATCGTGATGTCGAGGGCTTCGATACGTACCTGCTGCAACACCTCGACCTTGGGGCGCGGGGCGACGGCCGCCAGCTCCGCGAAGGCAAAGCGAGCGGGGTTGATCTCCCGCTCAAGCCGCTCCAGGGTCCAGCCTCCGCCCTTCTCGATCTTCACGGGCACGCCCGGAAGCGGAACGATGTAGCCGAAGCTCGAGGCATTACCGCCGAACTGGAACCCCGTGACGTAGTGCTCGTACCCGTTGTGCCACGCGGAGAGTGTGGTGGCCTTGCGCAGCACCTCGGCGTGCCCGGGGGCGACCAGGCCTCCGCAGGCGAACGCGGCGCCCGATCCGAGGACCAGGAGCACCAGGGCAAGGACGGGAATGAGAAGAAGCCGGCGAGCCATCGAGGGCCTCCCTTCACGCGGTGAACGTTTTCGCTCGGAACCCTTGATTCGACGGTCGCGTGCTGAGTAGGGTTCCCGCCCATGAAGGTGTTCCCCGCTGGCTTCAAGCGCGGTCGGTCCCGACCCGATGATGCTAGAGGGATGATCTCGTCGGCCGCTGCGAAGGACGCTTTCCGCCAATCGGCGATCCGATTCCTCTCGTGTATCGCGGCCCTATCGGTCGCAGGGCTGGCCCTGGTCATCACGCACCCGGCCTGGTGGCCTGTCTCGCTGGTGACCGCTGGCTCGATCCCGTTCCTTTATCACCTGGCCGGGCTGGGGCGTTTCCACGGCGCGGGGGCCGTCGGCGCATTCGGGGTCATGGAGCGGCTCGCTCGCACCGGGTACTCCGTCTGGCACGATGTGGCCGTCGGAGATCGCGTTGTGTCCCACGTCGTGGTCGGCCCTGCAGGTGTGTTCGCCATCTCGCGAGTCGCCTGGTCGGGACGGTTCCATTCCAGCGAGGACGGGGGCCTGAGGCACAGCCGGAAGGACGCGGGAAGGCTCGTATGGGAAGCCAGCCGGGACGCCGCCGCGGTCAAGGCTCGGCTGCGTGCGGTCGGACTGCGAACGGTCCCCGTCCGAGCCGTCATCGGCGTGACGCGCGCCGGAATCTCCGGGGCACCGATCGATGTCGGGCAAGCAGTGCTCGTTCGCATGGTGGACATACCTGCCTACGTGCTCTCCAGCGGACCGGCGCTTGCTCACGAGCAGGTCGCCCGGGCCGTCACCGCCTTCGAGGGCGAGGAGCCGACCGAACGGTCCCGCCCAGGCCGCGGCTAGCTCCCAGCCGCAGGTTGCTCCCCACACATCCGATCGGCCACGCTTGTCGCCATGGGCAACGCGTCAACTCTCATCCGTGCAGCCGTGATCGACTTCGACGGGACGATCTGCCTGCACGATGTGTCCGAGGAGATCCTCGCCGAGTTCGCATCGCCCGAGTGGTGGGATATCGACCTCGAGTTCCCGCGAGGAGAGATCGGCTCGCGAGAGTGTCTCGTGCGCCAGGGCGCCCTCCTGGCAGGGAGCAAGGAGGCGATGCTGGATTTCGTTCTGGAACGCTTCACCATCGAGCCCTCGTTCGGGCCGTTTGTAGATTGGGCACGTAAAGCAGGCATCGACGTGGTCGTGGCCAGCGACGGGTTCGGGTTCTACGTGGAACCCATGCTGCGCGCCGCTGGCGTCGAAGCGGCTACGGTCTACACGAACGACACCGCGATCGAGGATGGCCGTCTGCCCAGATTCTCGTTCCCCAACGCGCACCCGATCTGTGTGGGCTGTGGGACCTGCAAGATGCTGGTGGTGCTGCAGAGCCGAGAGCGATTCGGCCCAGTGGCCTTCGTGGGCGAGGGCCACAGCGACCGATACGGAGCCCTGTATTCGGACCTGGTGTTCGCCAAGAAACACCTGATCGACATCTGCATGCGCGACGCGATTCCCTTCCAGACCTGGGACAGCTTCGACGACGTCCGGACGGGACTGGAGAAAGCGAGCGACGTCCCCGGCCCCGTCGCGCCGGAGACCTGCCCCGGCTGGACCTGGCCCTCGCGGGTGACCCCCCACGGCCTCTGAGTTCGACAGAGACGTCATGGCTTCGGAAGGATCACTCGGGCTGCGATGGCCAGCCAGAGGCGAGCTTGTCGCTGCCGGGATCGAGGCTGGTGTGGGAGGAGGGCTTCGACGAAGGCCAGCAACACGGCCACGACGGCTGGGATACATCGGCAATGATCCATCGTCGGTGGAGCGTCGCAACAGCCCCAGAAGATGTATTGCGCTGGTATCGACGCGAGTTGGTCGGGCTCGGGTGGACGTACCGAGGCCGAGATCAGACGCGGGTCATGGAAAGCACGTGCGAGAGGACGAGGCGCAGCGAGACGTGCTCCACGTGATCGTGCGGGGGCGTGCTGTGGATCGGCCGTTCTGGATGTGGTGGCCGCCCGGAACGGACGACGACCCGAACCTGCACTACGAAGTGCAGTTTTCGGCGACATCGCGGAGCGGCTGATACTGAAACCC
This sequence comes from Actinomycetota bacterium, assembly GCA_036505215.1. Taxonomy (GTDB): domain Bacteria; phylum Actinomycetota; class UBA4738; order UBA4738; family UBA4738; genus DASXTW01. The sequence continues at coordinate 26,362 of DASXTW010000168.1, forward strand.
GCAACACATCCTGCACGGATCGACAGGCTAAGGACACCACCAGTCCGTCCGGGCCCCATGGAGAATCGACGCGAGCAATTTCTCAAACCTCGGCCACGGAGACGAGGAAATCATTAGCCTACGTCGGCTTCGGCGCGGGTGTTCCCGAGCCAGCTTTCGTACAGCGACCCATAGACCCCGCCGGAATCGACCAGCTCTTTGTGAGTGCCGCGTTCCACGATTCGGCCCTCCCGGAACACCAGCACTTCTTCGGCGGCCTCGGCCGTCGACAGCCGGTGGGCGATGGTCACGGTGGTCCGACCCTCGGATAGGCGCGTCAGGGCATCCGCCAGGGCGCGTTCGGTTTCGGGGTCCACGGCTGACGTGGCCTCGTCCAGGATCAGTAGTCCGGGGTTTCCCATCTGGGCCCGAGCCAGCGCCACGAGCTGCCGCTCCCCCACCGACAGATTCTCTCCGCGCTCGCCGACGGGGGTGTCCAGACCCTGCGGAAGGCTCTGCACCCATTCAGCAAGCCCGAGGGCCTCGAAGGAAGCCAGGACGTCATCGTCCGTGGCACCTTCCTTCCCGTACCGGACGTTCTCCCGGACCGTCGTGTCGAACAGGAAGCCGTCCTGGGGCACCATCCGGATGGCCGCCCGGCGCGACTCCGGAGCCACCTCCCGCAGGTCCACACCCCCAACAAGGATCCGCCCACCGGTCGGATCGGCCAGCCGGCACAGCAGCTTGGCGAACGTGGTCTTCCCGTGACCTGTCTCACCGACGACAGCCACGTGTGACCCGGCTCGCAGCTGAACGTCGATCCCGCGCAGCACCGGACCGCCTCCCCCATCGGGGTAGGCGTACTGGAGCCCTTCGGTCTGCACGGCGAGAGGATCCTCCGGTAGCCTCACGCCCGGATTCGGCTCGGCCATCTCCACGGGCACGTCCAGCAGACCCAACACCTTGCGCCACCCGGCGATGGCAGTCTGGGTCAGGTCGAACGTCTCCGACAGCTCCGACAGCGGTTGGACGAACAGGCTCACCAGGAAGATGAACGCCACCAGGTCGCCCAGCGATAGGCCCCACCGCGGCCCGAACCACGCACCCACGGCGACGACCGAGGCCACCGCGGCCGCCCCGAACAGGTCGGCCATGGGGAAGATCGTGGCCTGGTACCGGGCGCCGTACATCTCGGCCTTGTATCTCCTGCGGATGGCTGCCTTCAGCCGTTGATTCGTTCGCTCCTCCAAGCCGTACGCGCGGACAACGGCGGCGCCCATCAGGCTCTCCGAGATCTCCGACAGGGTCTCTCCCACCCGGGTCCGCACGGTGTCGTACGCCCGGAGCATCCCCTTCTGCATGACTCGCAGGATCAGGAACAGAGGCGCGATCACGCCCAGCACGAGAGCAGCGAGCCGCCACGAATAGATGAACATGGCGACCGCCGTTCCGAGCATCAGCGCGGAGCTGGTGATCCAGGAGATCCCGCCCCACTCCAGGAACTGGAACAGGATGTCGATGTCGGCGGTGACCCGGGACACGAATGCCCCTCGCCTCTCCGCGCTCTGTTCGGCGATGCTGAGCTCGTGGATGTGGGCGAAGGCCCTGACCCGCAGGTTCGCTAGAGCGTTCTCGGTGGCCCGCACCATCCGCTGGTAGGTGAGCCGCCCGGCAAAGTAGACGACGATCACCACCGCAACCGCGATCGCACAGGCCGAGTACACGAACCGAGGACGGAACCCCCCTGGCCCGGTCAGGCCCTTGTCGAAGATCTGTTGGATCAGGATGGGAACCAGCAGACGCCCTGCCGTGAGGGCCATGGCCAACGCGATGGTGAAGCCGATCCCTGCCCTGAGCTCGGGGGTGGCCCGGAGCCCCCTGCGAACGAGCTCGACGGCGCCCTCGATCTGCGGCTCGAGCTCTTCCGGACGCGTGGGCCTGCTGGGCGTGGGAGCCTCCCGGCCGCCCGGCGGGACGATCTCCTCGATCGGCGGCAGCTCGCCCTTGCGCGTCTTCTCCCTCATCCATTCCAGGACCCACTCCAGACGGGCCCAGCCGAAGACACGCTCCATCCGCGAGCGCTCCTCCTGAGCCTCTCGCAGGCGAGCCTGATCATCGCGCGGACGGGTGACACGACCACGCTCGTCCTCCTGCCGGCGCGTGCGATCTCGCTCGGACCTCATGCCGCCCCCCGCTCGTACGCCGAGACCATGGCCAGATAGGACGGGTGGGACAGCAGCTGGACGTGCGTGCCCTCGGCCACGATCCGGCCTTCGTCCAGGAACAGCACCCGGTCGGCCAGGCTGATCGTGGAGACGCGGTAGGCGATGACGAACAGGGTGGTATCCAGCTCGCGCCGGAGGCCCTCGAGGATGGCCGCCTCGACCGTGGGGTCCACGGACGAGGTCGCGTCGTCCAGGATCAGTAGTCTGGGCTTGCGGACCAGGGCTCGGGCCAGAGCCAGTCGCTGACGCTGCCCACCAGACAGGGTCACTCCTCGTTCTCCCAGGACCGTGTCGTACCCCCTGGGGAGCTCACGGACGAACTCCTCGGCCTGGGCCAGCCGAAGCGCCTCCCGGATCTCCCGGTCGGAGACCTGGAGGTCCAGGGCCACGTTCTCCCGCACGGTCCTGGCGAACAGGAAACTCTCCTGGAACACGACGGCCGCGGACCGACGCAGAGCATCCGGGTCCAGGTGGCGAAGGTCGACCCCGCCCAGCCGGATCGAGCCGTTCTCCGGATCGGCCAGACGAACCAGCAAGTGGGCCAGGGTGCTCTTGCCCGACCCTGTCGGCCCGACCAGGGCCACGGACTCGTTCGCTGCCACTTCGAAGGACAGGTTCTCCAGGACGCGATTTCCGTCATAGGAGAAGGAGACCGACCGGACCGAGATCGCGGTCGGCTCATCGGGGAGCGGGATGCGCTCGGTTGCCGGAGGCAGGCTGATCGGCTCGGCGAAGACCTCCTGGATGCGCTCGCGACCCACCACCGCTCGAGGGACGTCCGAGAGCACGAACCCGATCAGGCGCAGCGGGAAGGCCAGCAGCTCGAAGAGGCTGACGAACTGGACCAGCGTGCCCACCGTGATGGCGCCGGTCGAGACCCGCCAGGAGCCCACCGCGATCAGCACGATGATGCCGATCGCCGGGATGGCTTCGAAGGCCGGCTCGAAGGCGGCTCGAAGGCGGCCCATCCTGACCCGCTCGTCCCGCAGGGCCATGGCGCGTTCCTTCAGCCGCTCCACCTCGGCCCGTTCTCGGCCCAAGGTCTTGACCATGAGCGCCCCGTCGATGCTCTCGTGGGCCACCGCGGACACGTCGCCGATCCGTTCCTGGGCCTTCGTGGCCGGGTCCTCGACCTTGGCCGTGTAGTAGCGGTTGATCACGGCCAGGCCGGGCAGCACCAGGATTCCGATCACGGCCAGGAACAGGTCGGTCGCGAGCAGGGCGATGGTGGCGAATACGACCAGCAGCACGACGGCCAGGGACCACGGGAGCGGGTGGATGACCTCGATGGCGGCCATGACGTCCGCCTCGGCATGCGCCATCAACTCGCCTGTGGGGCGGCTTCGGTGGTACGCGAGAGGAAGGGCCTGATACCGGTCGACCACGCGGTTGGTCAGCGTCATCCGCATGCGGCTGCCGGTCATCCCGGCGAAATACCGCCGCAGGATGATCCCCGCCGCCCGGATGACCCCGACGGCCATGATGGCCACGACACCCCACCAGATCGCCCCCGCCCTCACCCCACCCTTGAACGCAGGAACGAGCACGCGGTCGGTGATCCGGCCGAGGACGATCGTGCTCCCCACCGTCATGCCGGCATAGACCGTCGCCCCGGTTACCGCGATGGCGAACGGCAACGGGTGAGTGGCGATGTATGAGCCGATGATGCGCAAGCCGCGCATGACGACGCTGCGTTGTTCTTTCATTGGTCGTGCTCCTCGCCCGGCGGAGGGCGGAAAATTCCGGACAGCCTGAAGCGAGACCTGGGAGACCCGGCCGGCGGCGGGATCATGATACGAGGTTGAGCCCGCTCGTTCCACCCCCGGATGCGGGTGCAAAGAGGGACTGGAACTTTGTAGCGGGCTGAGGCATCTGCAGGATGCTCGAGAAAGGGGTTGGATGGTCAGGAACGACGCGCCCGGACAGCATCGCCGCCGGACAACCCGAGGCCTCTTCCGGTCGGCGCGGCCGATGGTGGCAGCCGCGGGCCTCCTGGTGTTGCTTCTGACGTCCTGCGGCTCAGGGGGTGGCTCGAGCGTCTCTGATCGCCACGGGAGGACAAGCGGGAACTCCATGGCTCCTCGAGCCGCCAGCTCCGAGGGAAGTCCATCCCCTACCCCCTCCGCCCTCGCTTTCGGATTCACGTCTCTCCAGATGTTCTCCCCCACCGTCGGCTGGGCCCTCAGCTGGGACCTCGATTCAGCCAGGAATCGGGTGCTCAGGACTTCAGACGGCGGCTCGACGTGGTCGGATCTGACGCCCTCAGGGATCGACGGGGACGACTCCGGGGTGGTCGCGTCATTCCTGGACGAGAGCCACGCCTGGGTGGCCTGGCCTCATCGACGCTCCGACACGACCACGACCGTCACCGTCTTCGCGACGACCGACCGTGGACGCTCCTGGAGAAGCAACCGCTTCACCTCGACTCCCGGCTGGGATGGTCAGGTTCAGTTCGTCGATCCACGCCACGGATGGGCGGTCGCTGTGATCGCGGCCGGGCTGGGACACGACCCCGTCGAAGTGTGGCGAACCCGGGATGGAGGGAGGACATGGAGGCCGGTCTCGGCCTCGAGCGACCCCTACTTTCCTGATCTCCCTCGCTCCACACCCAAGGCGCTTCCGCCGTGTGGTGCGACGGCAACGTTCGTGGATCGGTCCACTGGGTTCGCCGTCGGGGGCTGCCCCAACCGCAACGAGTTGTTCGTCACGCACGACGCGGGACGCTCCTGGCTCCGCATCCGCATGTTTCCCCCGCCTCCGGAAGGCGGAGGTCCGGGCGTGCCCTCCTTCAGCTCGCCACTCCACGGGTTCTTGCCGGTCTTCGGACCCCAAGGTCAGGGTGTGGTCCGCCTGTACTTCACCCACGACGGTGGGCGGAGCTGGACTCGGGCTCGCTTGCCCGTCGAGATCATCGAGGCCGGTCCTGCCTTCTCCGACCCACGACACGGCTGGTTCTACGGAGAAGGCAAGGTCTACACGACCGCGGACGGCGGGGCGCATTGGTCGAGCTTCTCGACGAACCTGTGCCTGGCCGGATCCAACCTCGAATTCGTGGACCTGCTTCACGGCTGGGCTTTCTCCCAAGACCCCGAGGACCCCTTCCTCCTTCGCACCGAGGACGGAGGCCGCAGTTGGACGACGCTCCCCGCCACGATCACCGGCTAGCTTCGTGTTGCTCCACGTCGCTTCGTGTGCTGGGGGTGCTTTGGACCGATCAGGCTGCCTTTGATAGCGTCACGCGCGTCGTCCCCAAGGGCGAGTCGGAGGCCACGTCATGATCCGTAGAGCAAGCGTGATTGCTGCCGTCATTGCGCTTTCGCTGGCCGGCTGGAATCAGTCAGTAGCGGAGCAACGAGGGTCCACCACAGGTCGGCCCGCCGGCCACGTCACCGCGATCAGCGCAACCCCCGTCGTGACCGGCTTGGCTTTTCCAGCTGCCTTCACGGTCGGGAATGACCGCCGGATCTATTACGGGGAGCGTTTCACCGGCCGGATCCGGATCTTCAACCCGGCCACCGGCTCGGACACGCTGTGGACCACCATCCCGAACATTTCCAACCAGGGCGAGCGCGGTCTGCTCGGCCTTCAGCTCCTCCCCGGGTCGCTCAATCTCGTGGGGTTCGTCTACGCCACCAGGCTCGTGAACGGGGTTCCGACGAATCAGATCATCGAAGTGAGCTCGATCCTGCGGGTGATCTTCTCCAGCAACACGCCTTCGCAGCTCAACCACAATGGGGGCCGGATCCTGTTCGGACCCGATGGCAACCTCTATGCGGTCATCGGCGATGCCCAGAGCCCGGGCAATTCCCAGGACCTGGCCAAACACGCTGGGAAGATCCTCCGCATGACGCCGAGCGGAGGCGTCCCCGGCGACAATCCGTTTCCCGGGAACCTCGTCTGGTCCTATGGTCACAGGAACTCGTACGGCTTCACGTTCGATCCCTTGACCGGCCGGCTCTGGCAGACGGAGAACGGTCCCGAGTGCAACGACGAGATCAACCTGGTGGCGAGGGGCGCGAATTACGGTTGGGGGCCGCACGAGACGTGTTCGAGTCCGCCGCCTCCGCCGGCCAACACCAACCAGGACGGCCCGAACCCGGTGATGCCGCTGGCTTGGTTCACGCCGACCACAGCCCCCACCGGGGCGGCGTTCTGCGTGGGGTGCGGCATCCCCTCCAGCGAGGGTGCGATGTTCTTCGGCACGTACAACACGAACCAGATCACCCGTGTCGTGCTCGATGCCAACCGCACGGGGATCGCCTCCATGCAGGTGGTGTACACGCACCCCCGGCCGATCCTCTCGATCGAACGGGGACCGGACAAGGTCGTCTATTTCAGCGACACCGGCGGCATCTACAAACTGGTGGGCAGTTAGCCCGGGCTGCGAGGGGAGACGAGGTGCGGAAAGACTGGGACGAGCGAGCCCGGAAGGACCCCTTCTTCTTCGTGGACAGTGCCCGCGCTTGGTCGGGGCCCGATGAGTTCTTCGCGGCCGGGACAGAGAGCTATCGCCGGCTGGTCGAGCCGGAACTTCGGGCGCTGGGCGTCGACCCCGCGGGAAAGCGACTGCTCGAGCTGGGATGCGGAGTCGGCCGGATGACTGGGCCGTTCGCCGAGCGGTTCGGTCGGGTGGTGGCCGTCGACGTATCCGGGGAGATGCTACGGCTGGGCCAGCGCTACCTGGCCGGCGCCCCCAACGTGGACTGGGTCCAGGTCAGCGGGGCGGACCTGTCCCCCTTCCCGGATGCGATCTTCGACGTGGCGTTCACGCACCTGGTCCTTCAGCACGTCCCCGACGAGGCGACCGCTCTCCGCTTGGTCCAGGAGATGCTCCGAGTTCTGCGGCCCGGCGGAGCCTTCCTCATCGAGTTCAACAGCCAGCCGCGCGACCTGAGTCGCCGGGGACGGGTGGCCCGCGTCGTAGGGCTCGACGGGTTGCTGCGACGCGCTCTGGCCCGGCGGACCGACCCTCTGCAAGCGGGTCCAACCTGGGATGGGGCGGTGCTGGACGTTCGCCGGGTACTCGAGGCCGTCTGGGAGCGTGGCGGGGCAGTGACTTCTCTGGAGGGCTGGAGGTCGACCGAAACGTGGTGCCGGGGAATCAGGCGAACGTAACCCCCGTTACTCCAGGCAGGCTCGAACAGTCTTGAGAATGGACCGACATACCGTTCACCCAACGGAACTTCCCGGACCAACGCCTCGGCTGGAACACAGCGGCGTGCCCGGGACACAGCACGTCCGTCATGGCTCAGTACTCAAAGAGTGAGGTATTGACGGTGGACAGGTAAGAGTAGAGCATCGGCGCAGAGCCAAGGGGGAGCCATTGACTGTGGTCTTTCCTGGATCTGCGTTTCTCCCACCACCGCGTCCACGCCTATCTCAAGAGGCTCCGAAACTGCGAGCACACAGAGATCGGCCCGGCGGTCGCCAACGAAGCGCCGAGGTCCCGGCCCAGCGGAGGGTGTGCGCTCCGCATGGCGGACCCTCACGTGCCGGACCCGAGACTACGACCCGGACTGTTGGCTCGCTTCGCTCGCGCTCCCCTCCCCTTCTGTCTCTGGCCAATATTCGCCCGCTCCAATTGATAGAGGGGGACGAATCATGAAACGCTCCTTCACCATCATGGTGCTCGTGGGCACGGCCCTCGCTGCGGTCATGGTTGCGGCTTCGCCGGCGTTGGCCGTTCCGCCATCGAATGACACTTTTGTCGGGGCGAAGGTGATCACTATCCCGTTCAGTGAAACCCTCGACACGACCGAGGCGACGACGGACGCCGACGACGCCGAGGCCAATGCCGACTGCGGTGCCCCGGCGACCGAAGCGAGCGTGTGGTACTCGCTCACCGCCTCAAGCGATGGCGGGGTCATCGTCGACGTTTCAGGCTCGAACTACTCCGCGGGAGTCATCGTCGTGACCGGGTCCCCCGGTAGCTTCTCCCTCCAGACGTGCGGTCCGGGCTCGGTGGTCTTCGAGACCAGCGCCGGGACGACCTATTCCATCTTGGCGTTCGACGACACGCCCGGTGGGGGCAACGGCGGCCTACTGAACATCTCGGTTTCTGAGGCCCCACCACCGCCGGAGGTGAGCATCACCATCGACCCGCTCGGCCGGTTCGATCCGCATACCGGAACCGCGACAGTGTCCGGCACCTACACGTGCAGCGGCGACGCCGATTTCGTGGAGATCGATGGCACCCTGCGGCAATCCGTCGGCCGGTTCGTCGTGAGTGGTTCCTTCTTCGTCGGGGAGGGCCTGACGTGCACCGGAGGCCCGTTCCCGTGGTCGGCCACGGTCTTCCCGGACAACGGGAAGTTCGCCGGGGGGAAGGCCACAGCCAGCGTCTTCATCTTCGCATGCGGGCAGTTCTTGTGCGGTGAAGACTCGGAGGAGGCGATGATCAGGCTGCGTCGGTAAGTCGCACACTTCGCCCGGGGACCGGCCGTTTCTCGAGACCAGGGCCTGGAATCTGGCGGTCTTCTTCGACGTGATGGGGATCCTTGACGTCGGGTGGAGACTCGCTCACTGAAGAGAACCTGAAGGGTGTCCTCGGCCGGCCAGCCGACAAGCCCCTGACTTGGAACTTTGAAGCGGAGGGACGGGGATTTGAACCCCGGAGACGGTTACCCGCCTACACGCTCTCCAGGCGTGCCCCTTCGTCCGCTCGGGCATCCCTCCGCGGGCCATTGTACGGGGCAGGCTCTGGCCTCAACGCGCGGTTCCACCACGCCGGGTTCTTTCGCGCCTGCTCCTTGATCCAAGCGAAGTGGTGGCGGGCGCTGAACCGCAGGGGCACAGCCCCAATCACTCCGGCGAGCGCCCATCTCCTGGTTCCCCGGGGCGTCTCCGCAACCAGGGCTGACAGGGCAGCCAGAGCCCAGGCGTAGAGCACCACGTTGTACGCGGGGAGCTGATCCGGCTTCAGCCCCTCGGCTTGGGTGAGGAGCGGGAGCCCGGCCTTCGCCTCCCAGGGCCACAGGGTGAAGTGAACGGCAGCTCCACCCACGGACAACCCGGCCAGGAAGGCGAGACTCCGATCCCACCTCGCCGATCCTCGAGCGGCCGCGGCGAACCAACCAGGGAGGCTGACCGACCACAAGGCGGCCGCGCCAGGCATCCCCAGGTACGGCTGGAAGACGAGTCCGGTTCCGGCCGTCAGCTCGAACCCGTGGTGAACGGCCGTGGCGACCGACGTGAGCGCGTGCAGGGGACGGTGCACGGTCCGGACCATAGCAGTCACAGACCCCCAACCGGACCGCGAAGAGTCGTTTGCTGCCCTCCGGATATGGGAACCACGGCAAGGAGCGTCCACGCGCAAGAGCATTGATCTGGCTGCTGCCCGACGATCGGCTGACCGGAAAGGAGACGCACCATGAAGGAACGTTCGGACACCCAGAGAACCAAGCCCAAGAAGCGTTCCATTCTGGCCGCCGGAGCTGTCGGGGCAGCGCTGGCCTACTTCTTCGACCCGGACAGGGGGCGAGGCCGCCGGACGAAGGCCAGGGACCGGATGACCGCGGTCTTCCGACGGTTTGGAAAGCGTGGAGGGCGGCTGGCCCGGAGGGCGGAGTCGGAGGCCTACGGCGCGTGGCAGCGCGCCACCCACCTGTCGCCGGAGAACCCACCGACCGATGACGAGACGCTGAAGCAGAAAGTGGAAACGGAGCTCTTCGGCAAGCCGGATGTCGAGAAAGGAAAGATCGTCGTCAACGTGGAGGACGGCGTCGTGGTGCTTCGAGGCGAGGTAGCCAGCCCCGAGCAGATGACAGAGCTTGCCCAGCTGGCGCTGGAGGTCCCGGGCGTGGCCGGTGTGCAGAACCTGCTCCACTTGCCCGAGGAGCCGCCTCCGAACAAGGCAGCCGCTCGAGAGGCCTCCGCGCACGCGACGGAAACCCCATAAGGCTTGACCCTCCAAACCGGCACCGACGTCGAATAATCAGCTATGCGCAAGGCCCTGGTCGCCGTCGGCGTCGTGCTCGTGCTCCTGGTTGGGGCGGACCTCGGGCTCCACGCCCTGGCTCAATATTGGATCGCCGGCCAGCTCCAGTCCTCGTTCGACCTCGAGCGACGTCCCTCGGTCTCCCTCGGGGGGTTCCCCTTCCTTCCCAGGCTGGTCACCGGCAGGTTCTCCTCGGTCACCGTCGAGTCCAACGGAGCGGTGAAGACGGGCCGATTCTCCGTTTCGCGCGTCGACCTCACCCTGCGCGACGTCCATTTCCAGCCCGATCAGCTTCTGTTCGGCAACAAGGCAACCATCAAGGCGAGGGGCGGCTCGGGAACGGTCATCCTGACGGAGCGGGACATCAACCGGGCCTTCCCCGCGACGATCCCCGTCACCATCCGGCTGCGCGGGGGGAAGGTGCGCATCCGATCCTCGGACCTCCAGGGGGAAGTGGAGACGAAGCTCCGCGTCTCGGACAACCGGCTGGTGCTGATGCCCGTGGAGGGCTCCCTTCCGGTGGAGATGCGGGTGGCCCTTCCCGTGCTGGTCCGGGGTCTGACCTACACGGGGGTGGAGATCCAGGGCTCCCGGGCTCGGGTGAGATTCCGGCTAACCAAACCGAGGATCGAGGTTAGGTAGCCCTTCACAAGGGAACAGATTAGGTCTATTGTCCGATGTGGCATCGGCCGGGGCGGGTTAGGCTCATCGGCCGACGCCTTGGTCGTGGTGAAGGGAGGTGCCCGTGAGACGGCTCGGTGCGGCTGTCGCGCTGGTTACGTCTTTCGTGGTGGTGACTGCGGGGCAGGCCCTCGCTCAATATCCTCCCTCCAAGCCCCCTCCGGGGGGAGGAGGCGGAGGAGGGGGACCGGGAGCCGGAAACGCTCCTGGTGCCGGTACAGACGTCGCTTTTACCGGGACGAATATCTCATTGGGCGTGATCATCCTGGTCGCCCTGGTCGTCCTCGGCCTGCTGTTGCTGGTGGCTGGCCGGCGGCGGCGCGTGGCGGCATCGAAGTCGAACTGAGCCGGCTCTGTGAGGGGCTGCTAAACCGGGGCGACAGTCCGGCCTTTCGGGTGCCCGTCTTTGGGTCAGCGGGGGGATTTTTCGGTCCATCGTCTGGTGAGGAAAACTACGGTAAACATCCCAAGCGACATCGCTCATCCGGAGGTTAGAGTCTCGTCCTCCAAGTGGATTGTGTTGGTAAAGGAGGGCCTGAAGGTGAGACGAGTTGGTGTCGCTCTGGCGGGAGCTGCAGTCACGATCCTGGTGACGGCGGGTCATGCTTTTGCCCAGTACCCCCCCTCGAAGGCTCCTGGGGGCGGCGCTGGCTCTGCCGGCGATCCCAGCGTTGCCTTCACGGGCACGAACATCACCCTGGGCGTCGTTATCCTGGTCGGGCTGGCTGTCGTCGGGACCTTTCTCCTGCTGGTCGGTCGCCGCCGACGGGTCCGTGCTTCGAACTAGGGGCGGAGAGACCTCAAGCACCACCACCCTCGGCCGCGAGGCCAGATCCCCACGGCCGGCCCACGCCGGCAGGATCCTGCGCACCCTCGGCACGCTGTGTCTGGTGGGCGCTCTCGTTGTGGCCGGATACCTCGGCTGGCTTCTGTGGGGGACCGGAATCGGCACGGCTCGGGAGCAGCACCAGCTTCGGCAGCAGATCGACACGCTCATTGCCCACCCGAACACTCGCGATACCCAGAGCCATCGGCCCGTGGCTCCCATACCGGAGGGGGCTCCCGTGGGGATCCTCCAGATCCAGAGGCTCCATCTGGACATGGTCGTGGTGAACGGGACCAGCGCGGCAGACCTCCGAAGGGGTCCAGGGCACTACAT
>DASXTW010000169.1:0-41520 GCA_036505215.1 Actinomycetota bacterium
TGACCTTCGCCTTCTATCTGGTCGGCGCCGACGCCGTGTTGAAGCGAACGAACTCGCTGGTGGGAGCGATGTGGGTGGCCGCGGCGGCGGCAGTCGGCCTGGCCGTCTACGCCGTGGCCACCGGCCACGCGGACGCTCCGGGCGGATGGGACCAGTGGGGGCCGGTGCTGGGGATGGGCGCGTTCACGGCCGGTGCCTTCGCCACGCTGTTCGCCGGGCTTCGGCGGCTCGGGGCGGTGCGCACGGCGATCCTCTCCGCCTCCGAGCCGCTCACCGCGGCCGCCCTGGCCTCGATCTTCCTGGGTGAAGGCGTTCGGGTGGGGACGGTGGTGGGCGGCATCATGATCCTCGGCGCGGCGGTGGCAGCCTCCGCGGCTCGGTCCCAGGCCCCAGCCGAGCCACCGATCCCATAGGAGTTACTGTTCCGACCTGTGAAAGCCTTCGTCACGGGCGCCACCGGATTCATCGGCGGTCATCTCGCCCGAAAGCTCAGAGAGCGGGGCGACGAGGTGGTCGCCCTCGTCCGCTCGCCCGACAAGGCAGGAGCGCTTCGGGAACTGGGCTGTGAGCTGGTCCGAGGCGACCTCGGCGATGACGCTGCTATCCGGAATGGCGTCGAGGGCTGCGATTCCGCGTTCCATTCCGCCGCCATGTACAAGGTCGGGATCCCAGCCAGCCAACGGCCTGAGATGTGGGAGTCGAACGTGCGGGGGACCGAACGCGTCCTCCAGGCGGCGGTGGACGCCGGGGCTGGGCGCGTCGTGTACATCTCGACGGTGAACGCGTTCGGGAACACGCGGGGAAAAGTGGTCGATGAGACGTACCGCCGACACGTCGACGATTTTCTCTCTTTCTACGACGAGACCAAGTTTCGGGCCCACCAGATCGCTCAGGAGTTGATCGAGAAAGGCGCGCCCGTCCTGATCGCCCAGCCGGGCGGCGTGTACGGTCCGGGTGACCCTTCGGACCTGGCGAACCTCATCGATCAGGTCCGAACGGGCAGACTGAAGTTCAAGGTGTTCCCCCAGACCGGCTTCAACTTCGTGCACGTGGAGGACGCCGCCGACGGGATTCTCCTGGTGCATGACAAGGGTCGGGCCGGCGAGGCCTACGTCCTGGGAGGCCAGATCACCACGATGGGCGAGGTGGTGGACAAGATCGCGCAGCTCTCGGGCCGCAGGCCGCCGCGGTTCACCATGCCCCCCGCCTTCATCAAGGCCTCGATTCCTCTGGCTCCCCTGGTGACTCGCCTGATGCGGCTTCGCCCCAATCTCCGGGAGCTGATCAAGGCGGCCGACGGCGTGACGTACTGGGCGAGCGACGCCAAAGCCCGCCGGGAGCTCGGGTACGACCCTCGCGACCTCGACACCGGGCTCCGCCAGACCCTGGCGGCCCTGTAGGGCGGCCTCGCGGTCGGGGTGGAGTGATCCGTGGCACGGCGGGGCCAGCGGATCGTTCTGATTCGCCACGGGGAGACGGAGTGGAGCGCCTCCGGCCGGCACACCAGCCGCACCGACGTCCCTCTGACTGACCAGGGGCGGCGGCAGGCCGAAGCGCTCGGAGCATGTTTGAAGGACTGGCGATTCGATGTCGTCCTGACCAGTCCACTTCAACGCGCGGTCGAGACGTGTCGGGTCGCCGGGCTGGGGGATGTCGCAGACGTTCGCCGAGAACTCATGGAGTGGGACTACGGCGACTACGAGGGACGCACCACCCCTGAGATCAGGACGGAGCGACCAGGCTGGACCCTCTGGTCCGACGGTGTCCTCGGTGGCGAGAGCGCCGAGCAGGTCGGCGCAAGGGCCGATGGGATCCTTGCCGAGGCTCGCGGGGCCGAAGGCGACGTGGCCCTCTTCTCCCACGGCCACTTCCTCAGGGTGATGGCGGCGAGATGGATCGGCCTTCCACCTCAGGGAGGCCGAAGCCTCGCTCTGGACACCGCAACGATCAGCGTGCTCGGGCACGAGCGCGAGACTCCCGTGATCGTCCGGTGGAACCAGCCCTGCTAGTCATCCACTATCATCTCGGCGCCGGCCTCATTCCGGTGCTCCACGAGCTGAGTCGCCGCCCGAGAATCAGGCATCATGACACCGACCGATGACGATCCGCTGATCTTCGCCGGTTCGGCGAGCAGGTCGCTTGGCGCGGAGATCGCCGAGTACCTCCAGGTCCCGCTGGGTCGCAGTGAAGTGCTGCGCTTCTCCGAGGGGAACCTCTTCCCTCGAGTGTTGGAAACGTCCGCGGTCGCCGCGTCTACCTGGTCCAGGCCACGGTGTTCCCTGCCAACGACCAGTTCATGGAGCTGCTGTTCACGATCGACGCGCTGAAACGGGCCAGCGCCGCCTCGGTGACCGCGGTCATCCCTTACTTCAGCTACGCGAAGGGCGACAAGAAGGACGAGCCGCGGGTCTCGATCCGAGCCCGGGTATGCGCAGACTGTATCGAGGCGGCCGGAGCCGATCGAGTCGTCACGATGGACCTTCACGTGGCGCCGCTGTTCGCTGAGGCCATCCGCCGGATCCACCAGCGGGAGAGCATCAGCGTTCTTTTCGATTGAGAACTCCGGCTGATCCTCATGGTGCTGGCGCGAACGATACCGCGGGCGCCGGCGGGGGAGGGGCACCCCAGACGGGGGAGGCACCCCAGACGATCGTCCTCCCCATGGCGTGGGACGGGTCGTCACAATTCCCGCGCGTAACCCGGTCGGAGAACGGGAAAACACAAGAAGCGTACGAAAGGGGAGGATCATGGCCCAAGCCCGTGAGGAGCTTCACACCGGTGCTCTCTACATCAGGTACATGGAGGCACTCAGACGTCATGGGAAACGGGAAGAGCCCGAGCCTTCCCCAGGCCACGTCGTCCGCTACTGTCACACCTGCGGCATGCGGGCGATGTTTCGCCTGGATCCGGAGGGCAACTGGTACGAGTGCCTGCACTGCAAGCACTACGACTGAGCCTTCGTAGATTCCTCGAAGACCCCACACCGCCCAGGCGGGTGTAGCCTCGACGGAATCGGATCCCGATTCGAGAGGATGACCGGTGGAGAGGCTGGGGCCGCAGGACGCCTCGTTCCTGTACCTGGAGACGCCATCCGTCCATCAGCACGTGGGTGGGGTGGCCATCCTCGATCCGTCCACCGCCTCGAGCGGCAAGCTCACGACCAAGGATCTGGTCCGGGTCATCTCCTCCCGGCTTCATCTCGCTCCTCGGTTCCGCCAGAAGGTCGTGTTCCCGCCGTTGGCCGCGGCAAGGCCGGTGTGGGTGGACGACGAGAGCTTCGACATCGGCTTCCACATGCGCCGCGCGGCCCTGCCTTCTCCCGGAGGACGTCGCGAGCTCATTGAGTACATCCAGCGGGTCATCTCCCGGCCACTCGATCGCACCAAGCCGCTGTGGGAGCTGTACCTCATCGAGGGCATGGAGGACGGCCTCGCGGCCATCCTGACGAAGGTTCACCACTGCATGGTGGACGGCCTGGCCGCCATCGACCTGGCGTCAGCGGTCTACGACTTCGCGCCGGAGCCCCAGATCCTCACCCCGCCGCCGTGGGAGCCCGAGCCCGAGCCCGGCCGCCTGGACCTCCTCCTAGACGCGCTGATGGAGCAGGCAACGCACCCGGCCCAGGGGCTCGCCGACCTGGCTCAGCGCACGCTGCAGACCCCGACTCGGGTTGCCCGCCAGGCAGGCGAGATCCTGAGTGGTCTGTTGGACGTCGTGGGAGGCGGAGTGCTCGCTCCACCCAGCCCGTTCAACCGGAGGGTCGGCCCCAACCGTCGATTCGCCATGGTTGAAGCCCCTGTCCAGACGTTCAAGGACATCAAGCGGTCGCTCGGAGCCACTGTGAACGACGTGGTCCTGGCGACGGTGGCGGGCGGCCTGTACCGATTCCTACGGCACCGGCGGGAGCCCACCCGAGACCGTTTTCTCCGAGCCATGGTCCCGGTATCGGTCAGGGGCAAGGACGATCGTTCGGCGATGGGCAACCGAGTGTCCTCCATCTTCGTCGACCTCCCGGTGGGACCCATGGGGGGGAAGAGGCGCCTCGCCCTCATCCGGGAGCGGACCAAGTATCTGAAGGAGTCGAACTACGCGGTGGGGGCAGAGTTCCTCATGAACATCGGCGCCTGGGCTCCGCCGACCATCCATGCGATGGCGGCTCGTCTGGCCTCGCGTACCCGCGTGATCAACCTGGTCGTGTCGAACGTCCCCGGCCCACAGGTCCCGATGTACATTGCCGGGGCCAAGCTCCTGGCCCAATACCCGGTGATGCCGATCGCGGAGACCATGGGACTCTCCATCGCCACGACCAGCCTGGCCGGGACCATGGCGTTCGGGCTCACCGCCGACTGGGACACCCTGCCCGACATCGAGTATCTGGCGGAGGCCATGGAGGAGGCCATGGGCGAGCTCCGCAAGGCCGCCGGCAAGTAGTTAGAGGCCTGCTGCCGACTGGCTCCCACCCCGCTCGTGCAGCCATTGCTCGACCTCGCCCAGCCAACGCTCGGGTGCTTCCATCTGCGGGATGTGGCCGAGGTCGTCGAAGACGACGAGCTTCCAGTTGGGGTGTTCGGCCGCAGCCTCCCGAGCGGTGGCGACCGGCACGAGGCGATCCCGTGCCCCGTGCATGACCAGGGCGGGGCACCTCACGCTTCGAACCAAAGCCCGATATCGCCCCGGGGCGACCTGAGCGCGGAAGATCGAGCGGGCCGCCGCCAGGAAGGCGGTTGTCGCATAGTCGAACTCCTGGCGCCGCCGGGTCTGGTCGATGATTGCCTCCACCAGCAGTGGGTCGACCGAACCCGGGTCCGCCGCCGCGACCCGCAGCGTCTCCCGAACCAGGCCCTCGGGCCCGAGCCTGCGGCTGCGCATCCTCGCGAACCACTCGCCCACGCGGGAGGTGCTGTAGAGCGCGAACAGCGACGCCACCCGGGGGTCGAACTGCCCCTGCACTGTTCGCGTCCGCGGGAAGGCCGCATCGACCAGCACCAGGGACTCGACGCGCTCCGGCGCATGAGCCGCCTCGATCAGGGAGACCATTGCGCCCATCGAGTTGCCCATCAGGATGACGGGAGGCATGTCGAGCACACCGAGGAATCCGTCGAGCAGCCTCCAGTTCGAACCGACCCCGGCGCCGCGTTCCTCGAGCGGTGTGAGCCCGAAACCTGCCAGGTCGAGGGCGACGACGGGCCCGTGGCGGGCCAACTGAGGAGCCACCAGGGCCCAGTTCAGGAGCGAGCCTCCCAGCCCGTGGACGCACACGAAGGTCGGACCGCTCTGCGGCCCTTCCCACATGCGGTAATGCACGGGGCCGCCCACGTCGACCCAGCGACTCTCCGGCAACCGCAGCTCGTCGATGAGGTCCACGACTGAATAGGCTAGCGTTCAGGTACGCGAGGAGAGCCGGATGTTCGAGCGATTCACCGATCGAGCGCGACGGGTCGTGGTCCTGGCCCAGGAGGAGGCCAGGATGCTCGACCACAACTACATCGGCACGGAGCACATCCTCCTCGGCCTGATCCACGAGGGCGAGGGTGTCGCCGCCACGGCTCTGCAGGCGCTGGGCATCTCCCGCCAGACGGTTCGCTCCGAGGTGGAAGAGATCATCGGCCGGGGACAGGCCGCACCGACTGGACACATCCCCTTCACTCCACGCGCGAAGAAGGTTCTGGAGCTATCGCTCCGGGAGGCCCTCCAGCTGGGGCACCACTACATCGGCACCGAGCATGTCCTCCTCGGCCTCATCAGAGAGGGCGAGGGGGTGGCCGCCCAAGTCCTGGAGAAACTCGGGGCGAACCTCGACCGGGTCCGCCAGAAGGTCATCGAGCTCCTCGAGGGCCCGGCGGGCAAAGGAGAGGGAAGGCCGGGCCTGCCGATAGAGCCGGAAGACTTCGCGGCGAGAGTGGCCCGAGCCGAGGAGATCGAGGCCGTCGCGGAAGAGGTCGCCGCCGAGTTCGGGCACGAGTCGGTCGAGCCGGGGCACCATTGGGTGGCGGCGCTCCGGCTGAACCTCCGCCAGATGGAAGAGGCGATCGAGGCCTACCGGGCAAAGCTGCGATGGGCGGAGCAGCGGCTGGCCGCGGGGGACGAAACGGCACAGGGCCCCGAAGCGCCACCCGAGGAGCATCCGGACGAAGGAACGGGCGACCGGCCGCCCGAGGAGTAGCTCGGGAGGCCCGGAACGCGCATCTACATGACGCCCAGGCCGGTCAGGTTCTTCATCAGGTCGCTCATCACGTCGGGATCGGTGATGCAGTCGACCACCGCGGGAGCGCCCTGGTCGGTGGCCTTGAGCGCACGCTCCAAGGCGGGGCGCAATTCATCTTGGGTGGTGACGCGGTCGGCATGTCCACCGACTGCCTCGGCCAGCAGGTCGTAGCGCATGTGCGAGAGGACGGCGCCCTGGTCGGCCTGATCACCGTAGAACATGCGCTGCTCGTGCCGGACGTCGCCCCACCCGCCGTTGTTGACCACGACCACCACCACGGGCAGCCGATGCCTGGCGGCCGTGTCGAGCTCGATGGCGGAGAGGCCGAAGGCCCCGTCGCCCGTGAAACAGAACACCGGCTCTTCGGGCCGGGCCGCCCGTGCAGCGATGGCGAAGGGAAGCCCGATCCCCAGGGTCCCCATGGCCGACCCGATGAACAGGTTCGTCCCGGGCCGATGGGCCTTGGAAAAGGCGATACCCCACAGCACGCTGTCGCCGCCGTCCGAGACGAACGTACCGGCGCCCTGCTCCTCGCCAAAGCGGGCTACCTCCCTGGCGAGCCACCCCGGATGCAGGCCGTTGGCGGGCCGATCGCACTGCTCGTCCCAGCTCTGCCAGCTGATCTGCGCTCCCTGCCTGGCCTGCCCTGCCCACGCGGCGAAGCGATCATCCCCGAGCGTCCATTCTTCGGTGAGGACCTCGAGCGTTGCGTGCACGTCGCCGACCAGCGACACTTCCGGCTTCCGAAGGCCGCCCACGTTCTCCGGCCGGACGTCCACCTGGATGATCTTCTGGCCGGGTGGGAAGAGGGGTGGGCCGCCGTAGACGAGGTTCGCGTTGAACCGCGATCCAAGGACCAGAGCCACGTCGGCCGATGCCAGCGCAATCCCCCCATGGACCAGACCGCCGAGACACCGGGGATGATCGTCGTCGACCAGGCCTCGGGCGGCGCTGGTCGTGGTGAGCGGGATGCCCGTCTGCTCGATGAATTCTCTGAGGGCGTCTGCGGCCTCGGAGAAGAACGCGCCGGATCCGGCGACCACGACAGGTCGCTCCGCACTCGACAACAGTTGAACCGCGCGGCCAACGTCTTCGTGCACCGGCATCGACCGGGCCGGCTTGGCTTCGTGACCAGTCGCCCAAGGTGTCTCCGGGGGCACGGCCGAGTCGCCGAACACGTCCTGAGGAATCTCCAGATACGCCACCCCGGGAGCCCCCGAACGGGCCTGGTGGACGGCCTCGGTGACGTACTCAGGGATCCGCCCGGCATCCAGGCACTCGGCCCGCCATTTCGTCACCGGGGCTACCACGGCCAGGTGATCCAGGTCCTGCACGGCTCCCCGGTGGCGTTGTCTCAGCCCCGTTCGTCCGCTGATGACCACGAGCGGCACCCCAGCGGCGTTGGCCTCGGCCAGTCCCGCGAAGGCATTGGCGATACCGGGCCCAGCGGTCACGGCCGCAACCGCGGGCTTGCCCGTTGCCAGCGCCCATCCCTCGGCCATGAAGACGGCGTTCTCCTCGTGCCGTGTGTCGATGAGGGTGAGGCCTTCGACCCGGGCGCCCTCGAATAGCGGAAGGATGTGGCCGCCGGGGAGCGCGAACACGGTCCCGATCCCGGCCTCCTTGAGCGCTCGAGCGGCCAGGATCCCTCCGTGCTGAGGAGATCTAGAAGGGGTCGAGCCCATCCCGCCCGGGAGTATAGGGGGGTCCAGGGGGGTAGCACTCCGCGGAGCGAAGCGGAGCGGATGCGTACCCCCTGGCTCCTCGACGGTCCGCCGGAGGCGGAGCGTCGAGGAGGAGACGTAGGGGGGCTATGCTCCCCGCATGCGGGCAGCGTTCTTCGAAGCGGCGCAAACGATCAGCGTTCGCGAGGTTCCTGTGCCCGAACCGGGGCCCAGCGAGGTCCGTCTCAAGGTCCGGTACTGCGGGATCTGTGGCTCGGACCTCACCGTGTACAAGACGGGAGCCCTGGCCGGCCCCAACGTCGTCCTGGGGCACGAGATTTCGGCCGTGGTGGACCTGGACCCCGCAGGGCGGTGGGCGCCCGGAACGCGGGTGACGCCCTTCCCTTCACGCGGGTGTGGAAGGTGCATGTGGTGCCGGGAAGGCCACCCTCGATATTGCGTCAACCCTCCGTTCGAGCGATGGGGCGGCTACGCGGAGTACACGGTGTACCCCTCGGAGAACCTCATCCCGGTCGCGGACGACCTCGACGATCGAACCGCCGCCGCAGCCGAGCCCTTCGGCGTGGCGCTCAGGGCGGTCGCCCTCGCATCGCCGAACCCGGGCGACTTCGCCTACGTGAGTGGGCTGGGTCCGATCGGCCTGTTCTCGGTCGCCGGGCTGGTCCAGGAAGGTTGCCGCGTCGTCGGCGCCGATCCCCGCCCAGAGCGCCGCGACCTCGGCCTGGAGCTGGGATGCGAGGAGGCCTTCGACCCGACCGCCGAGGATCCGGTCTCCCGGACGCTCTCGCTGGATCCTCACGGGCCCCGGATCGCGTTGGAGTGCTCGGGGGTTCCCGAGTCGCTCCAGCATGTCTTCGACGCTTGTGGGTATCAGGGAGTGGTCGGCGTCCTGGGGGTTCCCATGGCGCCGATCCTCCTCCTGGGCATGTTCGTGAAGGAACAGCGGGCATTCTCCCTCTCCGGACCTTCGCGCGAGTCCATGGAGCACGCTCTGACCCTCCTCGGCGGGCGGCCTGAGATCGGGAAGGTCATCACCGGGACGGTCCCGCTCGAGGAGACGGACCAGGCGTTCCGGCGGCTCGCCGCGGGGGACGGAGGTGTGAAGGTCCTGGTGGCGCCGGAAGCCTGACATTTCCGTGCGCCTGGGTCAGCGGATCGGGCTCGACCTCCCTCCGTTGGAGGAGGGGCGGCCCGGTGATCCCGGCCTGTTCGGCCCGGGCTCCGAAGTATGGCGGGTCGGGCGGGAGCGCATCCTGCTGGTGGGCGGCCCGGCCGCGCTGCTGTTGCAGCTGGCCCACCCTCTGGTCGCGGCCGGCGTGGCAGACCACAGCGACTTCCTGGCGGATCCCTTCGAGCGGCTCCGGAGGACCCTCGATGCCACCCTGCGTATCTCCTTCGGTGACGCCGAACAGGTCCGGGAGGCAGCGGCGCGCGTCGGAGCAACTCACCGGCGGGTCCAGGGAACGCTCCTGGCCGGGGTCGGCCCGTTCTCCGCGGGGACGCCGTACCGCGCGTCCGACCCCGAGCTGGCGATGTGGGTGCATGCCACCCTCGTGTTCGTAGCCATCAAGACCTATGAATTGTTCGTGGGGCACTTGTCGTGGGCCAGGCGCGAACGCTATTACGGGGAAGCCGGCCGGTTCGCCCGCCTGTTCGGGGTCACCGACGAGGTACTCCCAGGGACCTATCGATCCTTTCTGGGATACGTTCGATCGATGGAGCAGGGCGAGCATCTGGCGGTTGGGGATCAAGCCAGGAGCCTGGCAGTGCAGATCCTGCACCCTCCGGTCCCAGCCGTCCTCAGTGTGACGAGGCCGGCGTCACGGGCGGTGACCGCGGCCCTGCTCCCCGAGCGGATCCGGCAACAGTTCGGGCTGGGGTTTGGCATCGTCCAGCGCACTGTGGTGAACGCCGTGGCGGGATCGGTGCGCGGCACGATCAGGACGTGGCCTCACCGGCTGAGGTATTGGGAGCACTACATGACGGCATCTCGCCGAACCCTGGACTCGATCGAATGATCACCGGACCACAAATCGGCTCCAGGAAACTGGTTGTGCCCTGTTCGCACATGCTGGAACAATGGATACCCGACCCCAGAGACCGGTCGGGGAAGAGTCCGCTCGTGCGAGCGGACGGACTGTCCTTGAATCGTAGGGGGGGACAGGGGTTGGGTGACGGAGACCTCGCTTTCTCCCAAACCGGGGAAGCCGAGAGTCAGCAGGCACAGTTGCGCCTGGCCTTCCTGGCCGAGGCAGGCAAGATCTTCGCGAACTCCCTCGAGATCGAGGACGCCCTTCAGAGTCTGGCTCGCCTGGCGGTCACCTTTCTCAGCGACATCTGCCTGATCGACCTGCTGGAGGACGATGGCTCGATCCGAAGGGTGGCCGCTGTCCACGCCGATCCTGACAAGCAGGAGCTGACGCGGGCGCTCCAGATGCGCTACGGGCCGGATCCGAAAGGCCCCCATCCGGCTGTGCGCGTGATGCGCACCGGGCGATCGGAGTTCTCCCCCGAGATGCCGGAGGACTTCCTCAGACGAACCACCAGAGACGAGGAGCACCTTCGGATCGTCCTGGAGCTCGGCTTTCAGTCCTACATGTGTGTTCCACTTCTGGCAAGGAACCGGGTGCTTGGCACCTTCACGCTGGTGTCGACGAACCCGGAGCGGCGGTTCGTACCCGAGGACGTCCGGTTGGCCGAGGAGCTGGCCGGCAGGGCGGCCCTTGCCCTGGACAATGCCCGCCTCTACGAGGCCGAACGGCAGGCCCGAGAGACCGCCGAGTTGTCACTGGAGCGCCTGACCTTCCTGGCTCAGGCCAGCGAGGTGCTCGCGGCGTCGCTCGACTACGGGGACACCCTCGGCGCCATCGCCCGACTGGCCGTTCCCAGGCTCGCCGACTGGTGCCTGGTGGACATGCTGGAGGACGACGGTTCGATCCATCAGTCGGCGGTGGCGCACGTCGACCCGGCGAAGGAGCTTCTGTCCAGAGAGCTTCGCACCCGCTATCCGCCCGTCCGGGGAACTCACCACGCCCTGTGGCAAGTGCTCATGACCGGCCAGCCCGTGCTGGCACAGGTCATCACCGAGGAGGATCTGAGGGGCCGGGCCAGGAACGAGGAGCACCTCCAGATGCTCCTCGACCTTGGGATTCGATCGCACATGGTCGTGCCGCTCACCGCCAGGGGCAGGATCCTCGGGGCCATCTCGTTCGTCTTCGGACAGTCCGGTCGGCGCTACACGGAAGATGACCTCACCCTGGCTCTGGAGCTGGCCAGGCATGCCGCGCTCGCCGTGGACAACGGCCGCCTGTACCAGCAGCAGCTCCATATCGCCCGAACCCTGCAGGAGACCCTGCTGCCTCCGTCCCTGCCCGCGATGCCCGGGATGGAGGTGGCCGCCCGCTACCGGGCCGCTCGCGAGGGAAGCGAGGTGGGGGGCGACTTCTACGACGTCTTCGAGACCGTCGAGGGCGGGTGGGTCCTGGTCATCGGGGACGTGTGCGGAAAGGGCCCTGAGGCCGCCGCGGTCACAGGCCTGGCGCGGTACACGCTCCGGGCCACGGCCCTGCAGCAGCGACGGCCGAGCAAGGCCCTGGCGGTCCTGAACGAGACCATCCTCCGGGAGCTCGCCGACGGCCGATTCTGCACGGTCTGCTACGCCCTGGTTCGGCCAGGAGACCAGGGAGTCCGGCTGACCACATCCTCGGCCGGTCACCCCCTTCCCATCGTCGTTCGGGCGGACGGGACGGTCGAGAGCATCGGGAGGCCCGGAGTGATCCTGGGGGTCTTCGACGACATCGAGCTGAGCGATCATTCAGTCGAGCTCTGCCCGGGAGATTCCCTGGTCCTGTACACAGACGGGGTCACCGAGCGCTTCTCGGCGGGGGAGGTCTTCGGGAGCTCCAGGCTGGCCGAGATCCTGGCCGCCTCAGCCCGGTTCTCCGCCGAATCGATCGCGGACTCGATCCACCGAGCCGTGGTCGAGTTCGGCTCGGAGGCGCCCAGGGATGACCTCGCACTCGTTGTCCTGCGTGTTCGGGACGCACCGGCCGGGGTATAACTTCGGCCGGATTGGAACAACTGCATCCGGAAGGGCGTTCTGCTCTTTCGGGGAGATCCCCATCTCCGCACCAGGCGTGCGGCGTGTTGGCCTGCCCTGGGATGCCCCGTTTTCAGTTTTCTCAACCGAGCAAGCTACCCTGTAGATAGAGAGCCATGGCCGACCCCGAACCGAAGCCGAACAGGAGATCCGAGCCGACCCGGGCCCTGGGCGAGGCGGACGACGTCCGCCTGTACCTGGAGGCAGCGGCCCGCGAGCCTCTCCTCACCAAGGAGGAGGAGGTCGAGCTTGCCATGGCCATCGAGCGCGGCGAGGAGGCCGAGGCGCGCCTCCAGGGCGGCCGGCTCAGGTCCGAGACCAGCATCCGGAAGGCCAAGGAGGGCGTCAGAAAGGGCCACTCGGCCCGCCAGCGATTCATCCGGGCCAACCTGCGACTGGTGGTGTCCATAGCCCGCAAGTACCAGGGCCAGGGCCTTCCCTTCCTCGACCTGGTCCAGGAAGGGAACATCGGGCTGATGCGGGCCGTCGAGCTGTTCGACTGGCGCCGCGGCTTCAAGTTCTCCACCTACGCCACCTGGTGGATCAGGCAGGCCATCACGCGGGCCATCGCGGACCGGGGCCGCCAGATCCGTCTGCCCGTGCACGTCCACGACCAGATCCGAAAGCTCCGGCGTACCTACGTCCAGTTCAGCCAGAAGATGGGTCGGGACCCAACGCCTCAGGAGCTCGCCAAGCAGCTGGTTCTCCCCGTGGACGAGGTGGAGCGGCTACTCGAGGCGGAGCGGCGTGAGCCTGTTTCCCTGCAGGCCCCGGTCGGCGAGGACACCGAGCTGGGTGACCTCCTGGAGCAGGAGGAGGAACAGAGCCCACTGGACGCCGTTGAGGACGCCATGCTCCGCGACGAGATCGGCCAGGCGGTGCAGAACATCCTGGATCCCCGGGAGCGGCGGGTCATCGCCCTGCGCTATGGGCTGGGGAACGGCCACGCCATGAGCCTGCGGGACGTGGGTAAGGTCATGGGCCTGTCGGGCGAGCGGGTCCGGCTGATCGAGCGCGAAGCCCTGCGCAAGCTGCGCCAGTCCGAGATCATCAACGCCGCCGGCTGGATCTAAGGTGCGGGGAAGAACAATCCGGATCGGCATCTCGTCGTGGACCGAGCCGACCCTGATCAAGCGTGGAAACTTCTATCCGAAGGGCGTGAGCTCGGCCGAAGATCGGCTGAAGTTCTACGCCACGCAGTTCCCCATTGTCGAGGTCGACTCCAGCTACTACTTCCCACCGTCCGAGCGAAACGCCGCGCTGTGGGTGGAACGGACGCCGAAGGACTTCACCTTCAACATCAAGGCGTACTCGCTGCTCACCGAGCACCCCACCAAGGTGGAATCCGTGTACAAGGAGATCAGGGAGTCGCTCCCCGAGGAACTGTTACAGAAGAAGAACGTGTACCGCGACAAGCTGCCCGATGAGGCCGTCGACGAAGTGTGGAAGCGGTTCCGGGAATCACTGATGCCCCTGCACTCAGCCGGCAAGCTGGGCTCTGTCCTGTTCCAGTTTCCGCAGTGGTTCGTGATCGGACGCAAGTCCAAGGACTACATCCTGGAGTGCAAGGAGCGACTTCCCGACTACCCCATCGCGGTGGAGTTCCGCCAGAAATTGTGGATGGAGGAACGCAACCAGGAGGAGACCCTGGCGTTCCTGCAGGAGCACGACATCCCGTACGTGTGCGTGGACATGCCCCAGGGCTTCGACTCGAGCATCCCGCCCGTCGCCGCCGCGACGTCGAAGGAGCTGGCCGTAGTTCGGTTCCACGGCCGAGACCCGGAGATCTGGGGGAAGAAGGTGCAGACCGCTGCCGAGCGTTTCCGCTATGACTACACGAAGAAAGAACTCGAGGAATGGGTTCCCCGGATCGAGGCGCTGGCCTCGGAGGCGAAGGAGACCCACGTGGTCATGAACAACTGCTACGAGAATTACGCGGTGAATAGCGCTCGCCAGCTCGCGGACCTCCTCGAGTAGCCTCGGCCTTGCCGCCCTACGGACCCGTTCGCCATGATGCCGCCATGACCAATCGCCGACGCCGCGGCCAGCGACAGGGCCTCTCCAAGCGGTTCTTCTATGCCTTGCTGGGCGTGGCCGGGCTCGGGGTAGGCGTCTGGCTGTTCCGCTCGCGCCGCAGGAAGAATCGCCCGACACCCTAGACACTCCCAGCAACTTCCTGGTCAGGAAATCACCGGGCAGCGGCCTACCCGCTGCGGGTTTCCGTGGCTAGGACCTATGTCCACATCGGCTCGACGGTAGGGGATTTCGGCTCCCGGCACTTCAGTCCCCCGACCTGATTTTCCGATTCGTCCCTAGGACCGCGAGAAGCCGCCCTACAGGATCGCGGCCCCCGGGGGGGAGGCGGGGAAGCAGGACGACTCGGTGAATCCGGGCCGCCCTCAGCCGCTGAAGGGAGCCGATATGGATCGCTTGAGCTCGCTCTCCGCGCTGAACTCCTTGTCTGCCCGTCGTCTGGCCGCAGTCGATCTTCGCCTTTCGTACTCGACTCCGCGGGCGCGCTCGACCGGTGGGGCCGTGCTGATTCCCGTTCCAGACACGAGGCGGATGACCGCCTTGTTCGTTTCCCTGGTCTTGCTGTCCGCCGCCATGATCCTCCACGGCAACCGGACCGCCGGAGCCACCGAGGTGATCGCCTTTCGTGCAGCCAGCTCGGCCGCCAACGGCGAAGGGCCCACGCTGACTCTCAGTACACCGGCCGGCGTCCAGCAGGGCGATCTGATGCTGGCAGGACTGTTCGACAGGGGCTCGCCGGTGATCACGCCTCCGAGCGGCTGGACCTTCATCCGGCATGACGTTCATGGCACGGTGTACTACCGATTCGCGACGGACTCGGAGCCGTCCTCGTACACGTGGAGCTTCTCACCGCCCAAGGCTGTGGTGGGTGTCATCGCGGTGTACTCGGGGGTCGATGCGGATCCGGTGAGCGCCTCAAGTGGACGGCGGAACGATGCGTCGTATCGGATTACCGCCCCTTCGGCGTACGTGAAAGAGTCAGGATCGATGGTCGTGGGCTTCTTCGGCATACCGAGGCAGACGAACATCACGCGCCCATATGGCATGACGCGGCGGGCCCTGGTGAGATCGGGATCGGGCCGCGCAGTCGCCATCGAGGTCGCGGACATGGTGCGGAACGAGATTGGGCCCACGGGGAGGAAAGTGGCCAGGGCCAGCATGTACGCTCGCAACGTCGGCGAGCTGATTGTCCTGAGCCCATTCAAGAGGAAGCCACCACCAGGCCCGGGTCTCGACATCCAGGCGCTGGACTCGGGCACGGCCCTCCTGAGTTGGACGGCCCCGGCCGGAACCGCACGGATCCAGATCTTCCGTGCAGGCCGTCTCATCGATGATTTCGCGGCGACAGAGCTTCGTACATACGTGGATCGTCTGCTGTGGCGAAACAACACGTATGGGTACGAGGTGAAGTTCATGGACAAGGCCTCCAACGTGCTGGGCGCTCCGACTGGCTCGGTGACCACGCCCTCGCCCTCCAAGCCGTTTCCCCGGCTCTACGCCGACTCCAGCTTCTGGAACCAGCGGATCGACGTGAACCCGCCGATCGACCCGAACTCGGCCGCTATGGTGTCGAAGGCCTTGGTCAACTACGTGGGGAATTCCAACTTGGCGAAATCCGATGCCTGGGGCATCCCGATCGCCTACGCCGACCTGAACAGCAAGCTGTATTCGGTCGGCTGTAACAGATACGGATGTGACAAGCAGGTATCCATCCGCATCCCTAAATACGCCACGCCCACGACAGGCTCCGACCACCATCTGGTCGTGGTGGAATCGTCGACCCAGAATGAGGTCGACATGTGGATCGCGTCGTATGACCCAGCCGGCGACACGTGGACCGCCGGCAGTCGATACGCGACCAAGGCCGACGGGTGGGGCGCGATGTGTTACCCGCACGAACGCTGCGGTGGCGCGGTGGCGGCCGGCTTCGCCGAGCCGGGCGGCATTGTGCGCCCCGAGGAGATCGACCAGGGCCACATCGACCATGCGCTCGTGATCTCCACGCCGTACACGCGGGCCGGATTCATCGCGTGCCCGGCCACCCACACGGACGGTAAGTACGCGGACTCAGCCGCTCTACCGGAAGGCGCCCAAATCCAGCTCGATCCGGGTTTCAACGTAGACGCCCAGCCATGGGCGACGTGGCAAAAGGTCTTGGCGAAGGCGCTGCAGACCTACGGGGCGTTCGTGGCCGACACCGGGGGGTCGTTGGCCGTCAAAGCCGAGCCCAACCTGGACCGAGGCTACGATGCCTGGGGCAAGGTCGGCGTCAGCTCATCTTCTCTGTCGTTCCTGCCCTGGGCCAAGTTCCGCGTGCTGAAGCTGGAGGCGTGTTAGCCGGGGCGGTCCCGGTCCTTGCTCTCAGGCACATTCCTCGAGGCCTTCGGGGCTTCGCTGGGAGCCGCCTGGCGCGTAGACCCAGAAGCCGTACGCCGGCTGCGCAATGCGACAGGTCGGCTTGCCGATCGACTGTGCGATGACGACGCCGCGGGGTGATAGTAGTAGTAGGCCTGGGCGACGCTCGAGTCGGCGTCGGTCACCACCAGCTCGACCCTCCGAGCACGTAGTCGTTCCAGGGTCCGGCTAAAGGCGGCCGTCGCCTTCAGCGAGGCCTGTCCGTTACGCACGACTGCCACGACGGCGTCCACGGAGGCTGCGAATGGATAGGCGTCGGGAACGACCAGGATGGGGGGGCCGTCGAAGATCACCGCGTCGGCCTCGCGACTGAGCATCTCCATCACTTCGATCGATCTCGCCAGATCGAATTCCGCCGGCTGGACCCGGCCGGGGGCCGCCAGGATGGCCCGGAGCCTGCCAGCCGCTGGAGGCTCCCGGCGCGTCTGCGTCCAGGAATCCATGGGTCGTTGGTCGCCATCCAGCGAGGTGAAGGCCTTGCTCGGCACGGGGATCTCGATGAGCGCCTCGACCGGGTTCACCTGACCAGCCATCACCGCGTCCAAGCCCAGATCGCCCAAGGGCAGGGGCATCCCGAGAAACCGGTAGAGGGTCGGGTGTCTGAGGTCGGCGTCCACAACCACCACGTTTCGTCCTTCGATGACCATCAACACGGCCAGATTCGCCGCGATGGTGGTCTTGCCTTCGGCGGGATTGGCGCTCGTCACCAGCAGGGTTCGGGCGGCCTCAGTGCTCTCCGGGGACCACAGGACGCTGGCCCGGAGCCGCTGCAGGGCCAGCTCGGTGAGGACGGGATCCGCCCGCCTTCGCTGGCTCTGGTCGAACGGGTGATAGCCGACGATGCCGGGGGAAAGGGTCACGGTGGCTACCTGGCCGAAGGCCTGCTCGGCCTCTTCCACGCCCCTCACCGTGTCATCGAACTGTTCCCGGACGAAGCCGGCCAGGAGGCCGAGGATGACTCCCAACACCGCCGCCACGGCGAGGTTCCGAAGAGGCTTGGGCTGGACCCGGCCGGGGAGTATGTGCGATGGGTTGAATACCTTCACGGAAACCGCGAGGTTGCCCTTTTCCTGCGTGGCTAGGCTTCTGTCGACCAGGCGGGTGAAGATGGTTCCCACCCGGGCCAGGGTGTCCCGGCCGCGGAGGGGGTTCGTGTCATCGTAGGTCACCACCAGGACCGCCGTATCCGGCTTCGTGGTGACGTGAAGCCTGGACAGCAGGTCCTGGGGACTCATGTGCAGGTTGAGGTCCCGGATCACGCTGGAGGCAACCACCTCGCTCTGCAAGAGGTCGCTCATCGTCTGGGTGAACTGATCGGCCACATTGCCCACGTCCGTGGGGAACAAGCCGCCCTGGACTCCCACCACAAGCTTCATACCGGAGCGGTACAGCGTGGGCTGGCGATACGTGAGCCCGGCTGCCGCCCCGATCGTCACCAGGGCGACAAGCGCAATGAGCGGCAGCCTTCGCCGGATGATGGCGAGGTAGTCGGAAAGGGTTCGGTAGGATTCTTCGGACGCTGGCATGTGAAAGTAGCATCGTAACATCGGCGTCCGGCCGCAAGGCCATTCCCAGACCTCAGATGTGGATGAGGGGGCGCTTCCGCTAGCGAGTCCCGGGCACCTGTGGAGCCGATACGCCTGCGTCATCCAACCCCGGGGAGGCCTCTCTCAGCCTCGGGGCGGCGATCAGCCCTGGTAGAGCCAGGCTCATTCCGACGATCATCCAGAGCGAGCGGCTGGTCTCGGTTGACAGTAGGACAGAGGACAACGAGAACGCCAGCAGACCGACCAGAAGCGCGTTGGCCACCGACCTGAGGAAGGAGTCGCCGACAGCCTTGGCCCGCCGGGCCGTTCGTCTGAGCGACGTAGCTGTGGCGTACAGGATTCCAACGAAGAGCACCAGCCCAAGTGGTCCGAGCTCGGCGAGTGAGCCCAGGTAGGCGTTGTGGACGAACTCTCCTCCCTCCCTGAACCGAAGGTGGGCTGCCAGGTTCACCCCCGGTGTCGACCTGAGGAGCTGGAAGCTCGTTGCCTCGAAGCCCCCAAATCCCAGGCCGGTGATGGGGTGCGTCTCATACCCGTGCAGGGCTGCCAGCCAAAGATCCCCGCGCCCCCCCGCCACGTTGGACTCCGCGAAACCGCGCTCGAAACGATCAGCCAGGGGTCCCCATGCCAGCGGCAGGAGTAAGGCCAATCCAACGGCAGCTGCGGTCAAGAATGCAGCCTTCTCTCGTCTGGAGCTGAACAGCGATCTGGAGGGGAGGAGCAGGAGGAGGCCCACGACCAGAGCCAGCGTGAGGAACCCCCCCCGCGAGAGCGTGGAGATGACCGAGTCCGCGATGAGGGCGATGGCGCAGTACAGCAGGATACGGCGCCCGAAGGAGAATTGAGTCGAGGCCAGAACCACGATCAGCGGAAGCACGATGACCTGGAAGGCGGCGAGGAAATTCGGATCACCTGCCTTGTTGAATCGTCGGTCGACGCCGCTGGCGAACTGAGTGATCCACAGGTAACCGAGGACCACCGAGGAGGCGAGTATCGTCCACATGAGGGCTCGGAGATCTCTCCGGCTACGGACCAGGGTGGCGAAGGCGCCCATGTACACGAGCGAGATCGCCAGCGACGCCAGGGTGTCGAGCGTCACCCCGAGGTTCACCGTCCAAGCCGCGCTGGCCACGGCCAGCAAGGCATATGCCGTAACCATACCTAGAGTGAGCCGGGCGCCCTGGAGTCGCACCGGGGCGGCGAAAGCTTGAGACATCACCGCGACCAGGGCGATAGGCGCGGCCAGCCGCCCGACGGTAACGCCCCCGATGGTCACAGCCGCCGCTGCGATGGTCACGATCAACATGTGGGGGATGAGCCGCGGCCTGACTACGGCCGTGGGCGCGACGATTGCCGCCACGAGGGCGCCGATGGCCAGGGTGGGGCTGACCGGCACCAGAGCCCCGATCACCAAGGCAAGGCCGAGAGCGGCAGCGGCGAAGGCCACGCCGAACCGCCTCTCACCGGAAAGAAGAAACTGGCGGTCGGCCATGTCGCCTTCCATTCTCGCCCCTTCCGCCTCGTATCTTGATGAGCCGTGAGCGACCGGGTTCGACATTCGAGAGGGCATAGCGCCAACGAGGGCCGGTCGGGTCCGTGAGGATCCTTGTCTGCTCGCTGGAGGCGCCCCTGCCTCCGCCCAACGGCTTGCGTCTGCAGGTCGCCGCCCTCGTGCGTGAACTGCGCAACTCCCATAGCGTCCATGTGCTGGCATTTCGGATGCCCGACCAAGCGGGGACCCCCGATCCTGACGACATGCGCCTCATCCCCCGGAAGGCTTCTGTGCGGCCGTGGTGGGACGCGACGGCCGGACTACCTCCGGGTACCGCCGACGCCTTGCTTCGCCTCCGCAAGCCCCTCCGTGAGGAGCTCGGACGCTTCGATCCAGAGGTTGTGCACGTCACCTCGGGTCGGCTCGCGCTCCTTGCAGCTCAGCTCGCGGACCGCCCCGCCGTCCTTGCTGCCCTCGACGCCTGGCACCTCAACGTGGCCGCGGAGTCCGACGTGGCCGTGGGGGCCGATCGATTGATGCGGAGGGTCGAAGGCGCACTCGTCAGGAGGTTCGAACGACAGAGGTACGGGCGATTCGATCGGGTCGTGGTGGTCACCGAAGCCGATCGCCGCGCGCTCCTTGAAGTGAATCCCAATCTCCGCATCGAGGTCATCCCAAATGGCGTCGACGCCGACGCCTTCGACTGGGATGGGACCCAGCGCGACCGACACCTGATCCTGTTCACGGGGGTGATGAGCTATGCGCCCAACGTCACAGCGGCCGAATTTCTCGCCCGACGCATTCTGCCTCGGGTCGGCGAGGCATTTTCATCCGTGCGCCTCGTTTTGGTGGGGCGCGGCCCATCGTCGTCGATCCGAGCCCTCGGCGCCCTGCCGGGGGTGGAGGTCGTCGGCGAGGTCCCGGACATGCGTCCTTGGCTCAGCCGGGCCGGTGTGTATGTGTGCCCGATGCTCACCGGAACGGGCATGAAGAACAAGCTCTTGGAGGCGATGGCAAACGGACTCGCCTGCGTCGCGACGCCGCTTGCCGTTCAGGGTCTCGCCGTCACGCACGGCCAAGACATTCTGATGGGCTCCACCGAGGAAGAGCTCGCTCGGCACGTCATCCGGCTGATTCAGGAACCCGTGCTGGCTGATCGGATCGGTGTAGCTGGGCGGGCCTACGTCCGGTCACGTCACACCTGGACGTCGATGGCAGCGCGATACGAGCAGATCTATCGCCAACTGGCCTCAGGGCCCGAGCTTCCATGATCAGCCCTTGAGGCGGGGCGCTCGTCCGCGACCAGCCAACCGGCGAAGTATCGGAAATACCCGGCTGGTTCGAACCAGCGGATACCAGCGAGATGTCTTCGCCCGGACCGCCATCGTCCCGTTTCCCGGATATACGCCGACCCTCGGAATGGCATGTGGACCGATCGATTCTCGTCTTTCCGGAAGAGTGAAGGCATTGGCGAACCCAGCTCGGGCTGCGGCCCGGCGAACTCTTTCGCTGTGCAGCCCGCGGGGGTACGCCAGGAGCGTGACGCGAGTCTCCAGCAGATCCTCCAGCAGCTCCCGGCTCGCTCGAAGGTCCCGCTCGCACTCCTCGTCGGAAAGCGCGGTGAGGTCGTGATGAGCATAGCTGTGCGAGCCGAAGCGGACCCCCGCTTCCTGCATCTCACGGACTTCCTCGAGAGTGAGTGTCTCCACCCGCCACGAGGGCGGGTCGTCCACCCAGTCCACCGGGCGTCCCTCCGGGGTGAGCGTCTGCGCGACCAGGAACACAGTGGCCGGAAAGTGATGGCGCGTCAGCACGGGGAAGGCATGGCGGAACACACTTCGGAAGCCGTCGTCGAAGGTGAGCGCGATCCAACCGGGGGCGAGCCGCCCGGAGATCACCAGGCGCGTCGCGGCTTCGGCAGCGCCGACCACGCGCTTGTGCCGGGACAGCCATGCGCATTGCGCCTGGAATTCTCGCGGAGTGACCGAAAGCGGAGACTGCCACTCAGAGTCCACGGCGTGGTAGCAGAGGATGCTCACGACACGTGTCCTCTCAACCACCGGAGGCCGGGCACCGGAAATTGATCGATCAGAGGATTCGCTGGAAGGCCAGGACGGCGTTCTGGTTGACGCCTCCCGAGGGACCGCGGACCACGAACCTCAGGCGGCCGTCCGTCTGGCGTACGGTGTTCGGCCACGAGTAGTTGCCGCCCCCCTCCGCGCCGATCTCCACGCGGACCGGCCCCCACGTCAGGCCGTTGAAGTCTCGGGATACCACGAAGCCGTCACTCGTGCGGATCATCAGGAGGTAGATCCTGGTCCCGTCCGTAGCCAGCACCGGCTGGGCGTAACCGGTGGCGGAGAGCTTGGTCTTTGGCTGCTTGCCGGCGCTGTCGAACGTCTGGACCGTGACCACGTGATTGACGGTATTGGACTCGGCGGTGACGGCCAGGTCGCCCGAAGCCAGGGCCACGCCCGCCACCCGGGCTCCGGTCGGCAGCGCCACGCCCGGAACTCCGCTCCACCACGTGGTCAGCGGGCTGGCAGTGTTGTGGCCGTACAGATGCATGTTCCCTGTGCCATCACGAATGGCGGCGCGCATCCCCTGAGCAGATGGGATCAGGGTCCCGGAGTTACTCGACCCGGTACCGTTCACCAACACCTTCTGGCTGCCGAACGTCGGGGTGTCCGTGTCCAGGTTCGTGAACCAGGTGGTCACGATGGCCCATGACGAGTCTCCCGTCTTGCGGGTCCACAGGACCACCCCCCGCTGAAGACTGCCGGCCGTCTCGAAGCCCAGATCGACTTTCGCGGTACCGAGCCCGGCCGGCTCGACCGTGACCACAGGGCCGACGGAAGGGCCATCCGGCGAGTCGAGGTTGGACAGGCGGCGCATCGACACGCCGTTGGTGTAGAGGAAGCTTGCCCGCGCCCAGACGGCCCACGCGTGTTCCTCGCCCGCGGAGTCCTTGGCGACGAGGATCGAGGAAGGCCAATCACCGGTGCCGGCACCGGAAAGCAGCTGTCCGTCGGTGACCGCGCCGGTGGTGTCGGTCTGCCAGCCCCCACCCGGATCGCGCCAGGCCAGCTGGATGCCACTGGCGTGACGCCCGTACACGACCAGCAGGCGTCCTGCCGACGTCAACGCGACGTGATGCTGCGTGGCGTAGTAGGTCGGTTCACTCGACCCGCCATTCGGTCCGACGACTGTGGACAGCCCGTCCAGAATCAATCCGGGGATCTTGTCCACGGAGACGATGAGCTTGGGTGCGTTGGCGCTTTCCCGGCTTGCCCACCGGGCGCCGTCGCTGTTCACCGAGTCCAGAGCAAGGTTCAAGGTTCCATCCCCGCTGATGAGCTTGCCGAGATCGATCTCGTACCAGCGACCCGAGGAGACCTTGCCGAAGCTTCCGAGCTGCGGCCCGTCGATGGGGGGCCGCGTGTCCCAGGTCACGGATTCCGTCCAGCTGTTCGACGTGATCGAAAAGACGCGGCCGCCCTCGGGCGAGGCGTCCACCTGGTAGAGGCGAAGCCTCACATCCTCGACGCTTCGCCCCGAGAGACCGCTCACCGAGAATCGCATGAACGATTGCTTGGCCGGGCTGCTGTCTGCCCAGAACGAGCCAGCGCCTCCGAAGCTCGAGCCGGGCTGCGACGCATCCACATAGGTGTCCGCAACGGTGTTGAAGGTGAACTTGTCCACGTTCGAGGGTGCGGGCTTGGGGGACAGGTCCACGATGAGCTGGGGCGGATCGGTGTGCTCCCGGCTGCCCCACCTGGCCCCGTCGGTGCTCGTGGAGTCCATGGCCAGGTTGATCGCTCCGTCGCCGGAGACGGACCCAGCGCCGAGATCGACCTCGTAGGGCAGGCCCGGCTGGACCGCTCCGAAGCTCCCCAGCTGGGGGCCGTCGATAGCCGGCCTGGTGTTCCACGTGACGGACTCGTCCCAGCTGCTCGAGCTGATCGAGAAGACGCGCCCTCCGGAGGGGGAGGAGTCCGTTTGGAACATGCGCAGCCGGACTCCCACGACGGTCCTGCTGCTCACCCCACTGACGGCGAACCGCATGAACGACTGCTTGGCCGGCTGGGCGTCCACCCACAGAGAGGTGGAGGTCCCGAAGCTGCTGTCCGGCAGTGATGCGTCCACATAGGCGTCGGCCACCGGTGTGAAGATCAAGGTGTCGTTCGCGACTGCGTGGGCATTGATCGCGTTCAGCCCCAGCGACGCCAGCGCCAGGAAGCTGACCAGGACCGATCGGCCCAGAACCCGAGATCTCACCTATGAGAGCGGTCGCTGGAAGGCGAGGACGGCGTTCTCCTTTTCTCCGCCGTTCGGGCCACGAACCACGAACCGCAGTCTTCCGTCGGTGCGGCGCACGACATTCGGCCAGGAGCAGTTCCCGTCGCAGTCAGTCCCGGAGATCCCGAAGTCGGGGAGGTCGGTCCAGTTCACGCCGTCGTATTTCCAAGACACCACGGAGCTATCGCTCTTACACAGCGGGTCGGACCCACACTTGATCATGACGAGATAGAGGTTCGCACCGTCGGTGGCAAGCACCGGTTGAGCGTATCCGGCTAGTGGGTCGAGGATTGTCTTGGGGGACTTGCCCGCCTTGGTAAATGTCTGAACAGTGACCACGTGGTTGACCGTGTCGATCTCGGCCGTCGCCGCGAGGCTGCCATCCGAGCGAGCGACCCCTGCCACCCGAGCATCCCTGGTGGGAAGCGCAACGCCCGGGGTCCCACTCCACCAGCTGTCGAGGGGCTTCCCGAGGTTGTGCCCGAAGAAGCGCAGCTTGCCTGAAGGCATCGGATCCGGGTTTGGACTGTTGTCGCGCACGGCCAGGCGCATCCCATAGGCGGACGGGATGAGCGACCCTCCCCTGCTGGTCCCAGTTCCTTTCAGGAGGGTCTTGCGGCGGACGAACGTCGGAGCGTCCGTGTCCAGGTTGGTGAACCACTTCGTCTGAATTGCCCACGACGACGCCCCAGTCTTGCGGGTCCACACGATCACAGCCCGCCGCCTTGTCCCGGATCTCTCGATGGACATGTCGACTAGAGCCGTCCCGAGCCCCGCCTTCTCCACCGCCACCTTCCGCCCCACTTTCGGTCCCCTGGACGAGTCAAGGTTGGAGAGGCGGCGCATCACTATGCCGCTTGTAAAGGTGAAGGTGGGGCGGGCCCACAGGACCCAGGCGTGCTGTCGGCCCTTCGAGTCGTTGGCGACCACGATGGAGGCCGGCCAGTCACCCGTGCCCCTACCGGAGAAGAGCTGGCCAGTAGTCACTGCACCGGTCGTGTCGGTCTGCCAGCCGCCTCCCTTGTCCCGCCAAGCAAGCTGCAACCCGCTGGCGTGGCGGCCATAGACGACGAGCAGTCGCCCACCCGCCGTCTTGACCATGTGATGTTGAGAGGCGAAGAAGGTGGGTTCGCTGGAGCCTTCGATCGGTCCGGCCACAGTGGAGAGGCCGTCCAGAACGAAGCCCGGGATCCTCTTGACCGACACGATGAGCTTGGGTGCGTTCGCGCTCTCCCGGCTGGCCCATTTGGCTCTGTCGCTGTTGACGGAGTCGATCGCGAGGTTCAAGTCCCCGTCGCCTGAGATGACCTTTCCGAGGTCCACCTCGTACCAGTGACCCGCAGTGACCCTGCCGAAGCTGTTGAGCTCATCAGCCGGATCGAAGATGGGCCTGGTGTCCCAAGTCACCGACATCTCGTCCCAGGAGTTGTCGTCCAGTTTGAAGACCCGTCCGCCTTGCGGCGACGCGTCCACCTGGAACAGACGAAGCCTTACATCAGTGACGGTCCGGACCTCCGGTGTGGACAGGCCGGTCACCGAGAACCGGATGAACGACTGCTTCGTCTCGTGACTTATGGGTTCGTTCTCGACCCATAGAGAGGGCCATTGCCCGAAATTCGAGTCGGGCGCTGCCTCGTCCACGTATGCGTCGGCCACCGGGTTGAAGGTGAACTTGTCCACACTGGTGGGATACGACCTTGGAGCGAGGACGAGGATCAATTGAGGCGGGTTGCGGTGCTCCCGGCTACCCCATTGTGAGAGGGTCGTGCTGGGCGACTTCATCCCCAGATTGACCAGTCCGTCTCCTGAAAGCCATGACGTGCCGAGACTGATCGTGTAGGTGTGTCCGGATTGGACGTCCCCAAAGCTTCCCCGAAGGGATGCTCCTTCGAAACTCGGCCGTGTGTCCCACGTGACGGTTGATTCCTGCCATGGGTCGGTGATAGGAGTGTAGACGCGACCGCCGGATGGGGACCCACCGCTGGGTTTGGACTGGAACATGCGCAAACGGACGTCCAGGAGTTTTCTCCCACTTCTGCCCTGCACATCGAACCGCAAGAACGACTGCTTGGCCCTGGGTGTTGGCCCGGCATCCACTAAGAGATTGGTCGAATCTCCGAAGTTCTTGTCGTGCTCGAATTCGTACACATAAGCGTCGGCCGTGGGTGTGAAGATCAAGACGTCGTTCGGGGCCGCCTCGGCGGTGATGGCACTCAGCCCGAGGGAAGCCAATGCAAGCGAGGTGACCAGGGCCACGCGGCCGAGAACTCTGGGAATCTTCCCCAGGGGAAGCTTGCCTTGTCGAACCTCGCCGCGCGCCACGGAGCGTGAAGCCTAACAACTACTCAGGGGATGCGACCAGGTCCGAATGGCGTAATCCGGGATTTCCCCTAAGGTCGGTCTCCTCAGGCTACCCGCAGCTATCTTGGCATCGGTGGCAACGAACTGGGTGCTCATCACCGACGGTGGCGATACCCAATCCCGGTCCTCACTCGCCGCGGTCAGGGCGCTGGCCGCCGCCGGGTACCAGTGCGCCGTCACGGCGTCCGGCCGTCCGTCGCTCGCCGCCGCCTCGCGATACTGCGCTCGCCGGGTGGCCGTCCCCCGTGTCACGGACGCAGGCTTTGCCGAGGCCGTGCGAGCGGAGATGGCCGCCCGCCCATACCTCACCGTCCTCGCCGCCACCGACGCCACCCTCCTGGCGTTGGATGCGCCCGTCCGGCACCTCGTGGACAAGAAGGAATTGAGCGAACGAGCGGGGCGTGCGGGACTGCGCGTTCCTCCCACCCGCTTCTTCGCCTCGCGAGATGAGTTGATGGCGGCAGATGACCTGGAGTTCCCGGCGGTCCTGAAGCCGTCCATCTCCAACCCCTTCAACCCGGCCCGCCTACTCAGGTCGAGAGAAGACATCAGCACGGCTCCTCCCGGGGAAGGGCCGTTCCTGGTGCAGCCCTACCTCCGAGAGAGCCTCCGGGCGACCGCGGGGGTCCTGTGGGAAGGGCGGCTGGTCGCGGTGGTGCATCAGCGGTACCTTCGGACCTGGCCCCCCGACTGCGGGACAGCCTGCGCGGCTTTCTCGGTCGAGCCGGATATCGAGGTGGAGCAGTGTCTCCTTCGATTGCTCGACGGGTACCGGGGAATCTTCCAGGCGCAGTTCGCGGGGGATCACCTGTTGGATCTCAACCCGAGGGTGTACGGATCGCTACCCCTGGCCGTGGCCGCCGGTGCCAATCTGCCTGCCATCTACTGCGATCTCGTCTCGGGCAAGGAGGTACGTTCGGTCCGTTCGCGGCCCGGTGTCTTCTATCGATGGCTGGAAGGTGATGTGCGCCACCTGGCTTTGGCGGTTCGAGAGGGGCGCGTCGGGTTCGTCTCCGCTCTGCGCAGCCTGCGCCCACATCGCAAAACCGTCCACAGCACCGAGTCGCTGCGAGACCCGATGCCGATGGTTGCCCGGCTCCGGCACGCCGCGACCAAGCGACTCCGGTGACCGTCGTGCTCCCGGATGAGGACCAGGCGCTGGTGGCGCAGCTCCCCGAGTCGGTTCGGAGGAGGAACGGAGTTCCCGATCTCGAGGATGGAGAGGCCAGGGAGCGAGCGGCCGAAATCGTCCGGGTGGCCCTGGGGGACGTGCTTCAACCCGGTGGTCTGCGGAGCTCGGTCCTGGGGCCGGCCTGGTCGCGAGACCTCGACCTGCATGTGGATGCCCTACCGGATCCGGACCGGCTGGCCGGGCTTGGGTGGGTTCGGCTGGACGGCCTGTTGGAGTGCCTGGGCCACCGTGGAGCAGGCCGGTGGGCCGTGGTCGAGGACAAGGAGGTCCTCGGTCTCGCCGACCTGACCACCGATGTGCCGCCGGACCCAGTGAGGTCGGTGCTGAATCGGTGCAAGCGGCGGGCAGAGGTCCGCGTTCGAGAGGTCCTCGAGCTGCGGGCCCTCGTCCGCTCCGGGGCCGAGCTCCCCGAGGAAGATCCGGCGCTGGGGGTGGCCGCCGGGGTGGAGGCGGGACTCAGCGGAGATCTGCTCCGCCGATGGAGGAGGGGGCCCGCGCTGCCGGCGCCCGCAGCCCTTACTTCTTCCCGGTGGTCCCGGCCCTGGCCGATTCTTCGCCGGCTAGGAGCGCGGCTACGCCCTCGTCGCCGCGTCGTCGTGGCGATCAGCGGGATCGATGGAGGAGGGAAGTCAACCCTGACGAGCCTCCTTGCCCGGGACCTGCGAAGAGTTGGCCTCCCGGTGACACAGATCTGGACCAGGCCTGGCATGAGGCTTCGCTGGCTGAAGACTCTGGGAGGATTCGCCAAGCGCCTGCTGGGGCAGAACCCGGCTCCAGGGGTGCAGCGGATCGGAGGAGGCGAGCGAACGGAGGCGCTGGCCTCTCGCCGAGGCCCGCTGGGGTGGACCTGGTCCTTCCTGGTGACCCTGGTCTTCGTCCGCGACGTTTGGAGGGAACATCGGCGCGGTCGGGGGATCCTCCTATACGACCGTCACCTCTTGGACGCCCTCGTCACTTTGGATGTCGTGTATGGGGGGGTGCGCCTCGGGCTGCATCGAGCCTTGGTGCGCCGGCTCGTACCTCGGGCCGACCTGACCCTGCTCCTGCGCGTGCCCCCTTCCACTGCCCATGCCAGGAAGCCAGCGGACATGTTCGGCGAGGCGGTGCTGGAGCGTCAGGCCCAACGATACGCCGCCCTCCGATCCGAAGCTTCCCACTTGCGTGAGCTGGATGGAACGCGGCCGCCCCACGAACTGGCAGCGGAGGCGTTCCGACTGGTTGCGGGGATCGGACCCCTTCGCTGAGGAGGGTCCGTCGATCCGCCGAGGAGTCAGGTGCGGCCGCCGACGGCTTCGAGCACCCGCTCGACGTTGGAGGCCACCCAGTGGTCCTCCTCGGCGAGGCGGGGGAGACGGCGGATGCTCGCGGCCACATGCCCGGCCCACCAGGCCATCCCCACGGCTCTGAGGAAGCGTGCGTTCGGCACGATGCGCGTGATCTTCCAGTAATCGGACATCGCCGAGCGATAGTCCTCGCCTTCCCATGGTTGTCGGAGCCAGGTCTGGCTGAACCCTTGTTTCTTTCGCATTGCCTCGCTGGTCGCCACCAGGTGGAGCAGGTCGGCGCCGGGTAGGGCCGCAGGGTGCCATGCGTCCCAGTCGATGATCCCGGTCAGGCGTTGCCGACGGACAAGGATGTTTCCGGCCCAGAGATCGCCGTGGCGGACCAGCGACGGCACCGCCCTGGCGACATCGCCCACTTCCTCGGCAATCTGAGAAAGGACCGTCGCCCAGCGAGGGAATCGCACGGTGAGCTGTCCCAGGTCCTGCGTGTGCGCGGCGGCCGCTTGGTCCGATCGGGGAAGAGCGGCGAACAGGAGGGCAAGCTCTCGCGTCACGGCCGCCGAGACGCCAGGGGGTCGATGGCCCGGCAGCACCGTCTCGGTGGCCCAGGAGGCTCCTGCCACCTGCCCTTGCCCGAGGAGCCGCGGAATGTGTCTCCAGCCGAGGGGCGCCAGCGTCTCCAGCGCCTCCGCGCCCCGATGAGGATCGGCGGGGTCACCCGCGCGAGCTGCCCGCAGCATGGCCTCTCCGCCGACCTTGCGAGGCAATCGGACCAGTGCCGAACCACCAGAGCCGGACATGAGCCGAGTCACCCGGGCGCTGCCTTGCGCCTCCTCGGCGACGGCGTCGATGACCCGCAGGACCTGAGGTTGACTCCACAGTTCCACGATCGCACCCTCCAAAAGGGCCGCCCGGACTCGGTTTCTCACCCGACCACCTGCCAGCACGGGCGGAGGAAGGCGGTGAACGGCCACGACCCGGAACGACGTGGGGCTCCGCTTGCGGATGGAACGAAGGGCCCGCTCGCGGGCTAGGGCGGCACGTGCGGCCACGACCGGACGTGTCCCCGAGAGCAGTGGCCCTCGCCCCCAGATCACCACCGCGGTCTCTGGGTCCGGAGGAACCGCCAGGCTCCACCGATCGTCGGCCTCGTCGATGGTTGCCGTCAGCCCTGGCTCGGCCGGCTGGAGCACGAAGGCCAGCGCTTGGAAGCTCACCAGCCTCTGCGCCGCCGGAGCGCCCTCCACACCACCTCCGAGGCCTGGGCAACGGCTGCCCTTGGAGGTCCGGTGGTCGCTACCACGGTCGCTCCGAGCGGGACGAAGACTTCTGCGTAGCTCCGCCGCCAGCGCTCGAGCACCTCAACCGGGTGTTCGCCCTTACGTCGAAACAGGATCTCTCCCGGCGCGTCGAGGAGGATCGTCGCGTCGGGTCTGGGCACCAGGCGGCTGGCGATGAACCGCTCGATGGCGCGGGCCGGTTTGGTTCTGTCGGGCCTGACGGCAAGTACCTCGATCGGGTGTCGGTCACACAGGACGATGTGACCTCGCCACGCGGCCAGGTACGCGGGTAGGAGCCTCTTCCAGCACCGGATTGCTTTGCGAAGGATGAAGGCGGTTTCGAGGATCGCTCCCGGCCGAGACGGCATGACCTCGCCCGGAGCCGACGGGTCTCTCGGCTCGGGAGAACGGCTACGGCCGAAGCCCAAATACACGGCTGTCACCGCAACCGGTATAGAGCGCTGGAGGCTGGCGACCACGCTTCCCTTGCCGGCTCCGTCTGGTCCGAGCACCGCGACGACTGGTCCTCGCCGGC
This sequence comes from Actinomycetota bacterium, assembly GCA_036505215.1. Taxonomy (GTDB): domain Bacteria; phylum Actinomycetota; class UBA4738; order UBA4738; family UBA4738; genus DASXTW01. Next base: position 30,428 of record DASXTW010000169.1, read on the forward strand.
GGATCCCCGCGAGGCGGCGCCGGCCCAGCCGAGCGCGGAGACGTTCCCTGGGGCCGGCAAGGCCGGCTCGATCCGTCTCCGACCCGTCCTCCTTCCTGAGCTTCGCGTCCAGCTTGAACCAGCGGCCCTCCTCGAATGAGAGGTAGAAGCGATGCCGCCCTTGACCGGGCGCACTGAAGTAATGGAAACCCGCCCGGGCCAGGGCCGCGTCCGCCGCCGGAATGCTCCGAGGATCGAGCCAGATGTCAAGCTCTCCTTCCATCGGGAGCTCTGCGTCCGCCGTGGCCTTGCGCAGGCTGAATACGATCCCAGGTTGTCTCAATGAGTCGAGGGCCCTGTGGAATCCGCTCTGTCGGCCAGCGCGAACACTCTCGTTGTCCATCACGCCGTTCATCGTAAGGGCCTGTTCCACGTGGATTCCACCGAAAGGCCGAGATGACGTAACCGGTCGGGCCAGCACTCCCTCCGAGTCTCAGTCGCGAGCAAGCACGGCCGCATACAGATGGGCCACCGCATCCATCGTGTGCTTGAGAGTGAGGCCCGCCTCCACTCGCCTGCGCCCCGCCGCTCCCAGACTGGCCCGGAGGCTCGGATCCCGGAGGAGTGGCTCCAGCGCTTCTGCCAGGGCGCCCGGGTTCCTGGGAGGTACGAGTCGGCCGCTCACGTCCGATTCCACCACTCGCGGGACATCTCCGACCATTGTCGCGACCACGGGGAGCCCCGTCGCCATGGCCTCCAGCAACGAGAGCGGCATGGCCTCCCACCACGACGGCAGGCAGAAAATATCCGCTGCCCGGTACACGGCCGGCATCGACTCGTGGGGCTGCGGACCGATGAATTGAACGGCATCGGTCGCAGCGCTTCGAACCTCCGCCTCGGCCTCCGCCCCTTCGTCGGGCCCGCCGCCGGCCACGATGACCTCGTGCCGGATACCTCGCTGACGCAAGAGCTCCGAAGCTCGAAACAGGTCGATCAGGCCCTTCCTTGGCGTCAGGACGCCCGCGTAGAGGATGCGGGGCGGTTCGTTCGGGGGACCGGGCGGTCCATAGGCGGCGACGTCGACCCCGTTGTCAAGGACGAGCACTCGCTCCGGTCCCACGCTGCTTGACAGGACGGCGCACACCCCCTTCGACACGGCGACTACCCGGTCGGCGGGCGCGAGGCAGATGCGAGCGAGAAGCCGCCTGGGCCCCGGGGTGAGCCACAGAGCCACGCGCCCCCCGTGGACGTGAACGATGGTCTTGCAACGACGGAGCTTGGCCATCGATGCCAGCGCGCCTGCCCGAATCATCGTTACGTGGGGGGCCAGGGCCGTGTGGATGTGGACGAGATCCTCATGGCGAGCTGCCTTCCACACTGAACGGGCGTCGGCGAGGGTCCGGATCACATTCGACTTCGTGAGTCGGCCGGACCGAGGTACCTCCGCGCGGGTGAGATTGAGAAGGTGGACATCGAAGCTGGCAGAAACAGCGCCGTCCAAGAGGGTTTGGAGGAATGCCGAGATACCCCCTCGATCGGGAGGGCCCTTTCCCACGAGAAGGACGCGACCCCGGGCGCCGACGTCGCTTGTTCCTTCACCCAGGGCCATGGCAACCGATTACGTTGGGTCTCCTTGAGGCTCCACGTGGTTGCGTGAGCATCATCACGACATACCAGGCGTATTTCCGCATGGAGGACCACCGTCGGAAGAAGGCCGCATCGAGAGCATCGAGCATTCCGACGATCCTGGGGAATGCTGAGCGATTTCGAAGGGGCACCGCCGCCAGCGAGAACAGGTGGTAGAACTCGACATGGACTCGGTGGAAGTATCGTCGGGCGACTGCGAAGTCCTGCATCCGCAATGGATGCTCATCCTCTGTCCTCATCCGGGGAGTGAGCCGTCGGTAGAGGTTGATCAGCGGATTGTGCCCCAGCGGCTCGATGAAGACGGCCGCCCCTCCGGGCTTCAGGACTTTGGAGACCTCCCTGAAGGAGCGATCCAGGTCGAGGTGGTGGAGGATGGCTGAGCCGCACACGAGGTCGAAGGTCTCCTCGGGGAACTCGAGCTTCTCCGCGTTCATCAGGCGAAAATCGATGCTCACACCTCTGTGTCGGGCTTCTTTCCTCGCGAGGTCCAGCCCTGCCTCGGAGATGTCGATCGCCGAGACGATCGCGCCATTCTCGGCGAGGAAGAGCGCCGAAGACCCTCGGCCGCATCCGTATTCCAGGACTCGGGCGCCGGCCAGCGCATGCGTCGCCAGCAATCGCTTGTAATGCTCCCTGCTCTTTCCCTGGATCGTGTAGAACTTGCCGGCTCCCGCCCGGGTGTGCTCCGTGTAGGCATGGTCATGGAATGACTGCTCGCGCGAATAGCGGTCGTCCATGCTGTCCGCATTATCTCTGCATCTGATGGGGGGGCGCGGCCGCCCGACGCTCCATCACGGGATCCGGCTATCAGACCTCGAGCGGGGTCCCCGTTGCCCTCACGGCCAGCTCTGCGGTGACGATGCGACCCAGTAGGGTGACATCTATGGTTGGGTCCTCGTAGGCCCGGCGCAGGAATTCGTCGAGCACCCTGCCCTGGAACAACGGGGCAGATCGAAAGTCTGACCGCTCGAGCCGGCCCTTCCAGCCGAGGTAGTCGAGCAACGCACGCCTGGCGGGGAGGTCGCAAGGATTGAACCTGGCCCCCGTGGCAAGCACCATCCGCCCGAGCCTCTTTTGCGCCACCTTGCTGATGGCCTTCCGAGCGATCGTGCGGTAATAGGGGAGGAATCGGTGCAGGTTGGTTGCCGTCCAGGGCTGCGCCGGGCCGCCTCTCGTCGTCTCGACCGCTGCCACGCGCGGGTCCAGCCGCTGGATCATGTGGCGCATCAAACGGTGATTGTTCCGGAATCGGAAGTTCGTGGAGAAGGCCGTCGTGAACAGGGGCTTGAAGTAGAACGGGAGCTCTGCTCGGAGATAGGCTTGATCGGCGGAACGATAGGCCCCGAAGTGGCCCATCGACTTGTACGCATACAGCACGTCGAGCTGGGCCGTATTCAGATGGTCCGAGTATGGCCGGACCCAGGCGGCCATTCGGCGACGAATGTCCTCTCGTACCATCTCCGCGATCTCCTTCGGCAGGAGCGGGCTGCTCAACGGGCGCAGGAGTCGCATGTCGATCCAGTTGTCGAGATTGACTCGATTCGACCTGCCGGCATTGGCGAACTCCGACATCCAGGCGAAGTGCTGGAAGTGCTCGCCCCCGCCGGCGCTGACGAGGGCCTCATGTGTTCGACTCATCTCGCGATGCGCCCACAGGACCCAGGCCAGCTCCAGGACCTCCAGGTTCCCGTCCGCCCACCCCAACGCAACGGGTAGGAATGCGGGGAGGACCTGGCTCCACTCCTGCGGCATTCGCAGACGCGTCCAGTCCCATCGCGCCGTCCGAGCAACTTCCCGAGCGATCTCGACGTCCTTCGCCTCCTCCTCCCGCGTGTCCATCACCACGTCGACGCCCGCTTTCGTGAGCAGCAGGTTCAACAGGCGCGTGTCGAACCCTCCGGTCAGATCGGACCAGATGTGGGGCCGGCCCCCCAAGTAGCCCCGGAGAGTGCTCGTGGCCACCTCGATGGCGTGCTCAACTGCCTGGTCGAAGCTCAGTTTCGCGGTATCTGTCTGGGTGGCGGGCCTCCAGTAGACGCGTTCCTGCCGGCCGACCCTGGTGAAATGAAGGCTCGTTCCGGGCTCCAGCCGCTCTACCCCTTCCCATTGGGTCAGGCGTCCGAAGTGGTATCCGGATCGAACGAAGGTGGACAGGCCGAACGTGCTCGGCCGCGCGGCCAGATGCTTCGCCAGGGCCAGCGCCGAGGTCGAGACGTACGTCTTGCCCTCACGACTCGCCTGATAGAGAGCCTGCATAGCGAAGGGATCGGTAGCGACGACCACCTCGCCTCTCTTCGCGTCGTACGACACCAGAGCGAACTGGCCATCGAGCTCGTCGAGGCGGGTATCTGTCAGGGGGCGAGGAGAATGAACCACCCCAGAAGCAATTGCCCACGTGGATGCCTGCGCGGCGCCGCCGGCCTCGTCTGCACCCTGGTTCTCGAATCTGATGACCTGGACGTGATCACCCCCTGCGACGCGATGGCGGCGTCCGCCACCCCGAACCGACTCATATGCGGAAGCGAGCAGGTCGACCTCTGCCTCGGTCGCAGGGACATCGGGGCGGTGGGAGATGATCGCAACGAGGCCTGACATGCGTCAGGCCCGAGTGTGGGGACTCGCTCGGAGGGTTGTCAACGAAGGAACACCTGACGGGTGGGCATGAGGTCGCGGGTGTGATTCATTCTGCAAGGGCTGCGGAGCGCCGGGGTCTCCAGCCTCGGAGGAGGGCCCGGACGTCGAGGAGGAACCCTTTGGCGACGACCCGGAGCATGGCGAGCCCACCGAGCCCACCGGCCAGCACGGCTGCCACGAGCCGCATGGCCTCCGGTCCCGGGAGCCATAGCCGCACCGCTCCGGCTCCGATCGCGACACCCACCCCCAGGGCCAGCGCGGGAATCATGGCGGCGGCCAGGCGACCGGGCGGAAGCCCCAGCACACGGGAGGCCACACCCTGCATGAGCAGTGCCAATAGCAGCGCCACCACGGCTTGGGCCCAGGCCACGCCGTCGATCCCGAAGCGCACGGCGATGAGCAGCGCCGGCAGGACTGCCGCCAGCCGGACCACCGAGAGCCAGAAGGCCAGGCGAGGACGGCCGGTCGCCTTGTACACGTCGATCGAGCCGACGCCGAGTGCGCGAAACGCCGCGTAGAGCGCGAGCGCCTCGAGGGGAACGATGCTCTGCGTCCACCGCGAACCGAAGACCACGCGCACGGCCATGGGAGCGATCATGGCCAGGCCAACGCCAGCGGCCACCCCGTACGCGCTTTGGATCTCGACCGCCTTCACGTAGCCGCGATGGAGCCGTTCGACCTCTGCCTGCGCTTTGGAGAAGATGGGAAAGGCCACCGCAGAGAGCACATAGAACACGTTGATGATCACGAGTTCCGGGACGCGAAACGCCAGCGTGTACCACCCGAGCGCCTGCGCCCCGAGCTGCCGGCCCACGATGAGGTAGTCGATGTCGAACACCAAGCTGAGAAGCAGGACGTTGCCCGCGGCCGGGACCCCGAAGGCCAGAAGTGGCCGCGCCAGCCGCTCGGCCGGGACCCAGAAGCGGCGACCCGGCCGGTACGGGACAAGTGCCCAGGCCACGACGGTCCAGACCACGCTGGCGGACAGGTATCCGTAAACGATCGCCCACGGGCCGAGGCCGGCGAAGGCCAGTGTGATCGAGACGGCGCCCTGGGCCAGCACGCGGCCGAGGTCTGCCTTGAGGCGCTGCCGGAACCGGAGGTTCTTGCGGAGCAAGGCCTCGGGGACCTCCGCCGTCCCACGAATGAGGAGCGACAGGGAGAGGACTCGGAACATCGTGGTGATGTCCGGGCGGTGGAAGAAGCCGGCCACGAACGGCGCCGCCACCATGGCCACCGCCATGAGCACTGCAGACCACAGGAGGGACAGGAGGAGGGCAGCGTCGTTTCGCTGGTCATCCGCCGGCATGTACACGATTGCCTCGGCTACACCGAGATCGGTGATCCCCTCCACGTAGGCGATGAAGACCAGGGCCAGGCCAACCACGCCGAAGTCCGACGGCGTGAGGAGCCTGGCCAGCACGACGGTGGAGAGCAGGACCAGAAGCTTGCCGAGGAGGTAGGAGAGACCCTGCCAGGCGACCCCGCTCACTGCTGCGCGGGAGAGCGGGGGTTCTGGGGTCGTCGGTGGTCCCGCCGGGGAGTCGGCGGTGGGGGTCGCTGTCATCAAAGGAGGAGTGGGCGTTCGACTCAGGGCTGACCCGGATGGCGGTGAGCCCGGCTCCGTGCGGAAGGGCTCGGCCGTGTGGTTCGCCGTACGCTCCGCGAGTGGGGACGAAGCATCTCGATCAGACCCTGCCAGAACCCAATTCCCCAGCCAAGGTGCATGGCGGCGAAGGCTGCCGGGAGCCGCAGGCGGGAGGAGCGGTCGTTCAGTTTGCGGGAGGTTGCCACGCTGGCCGCGGCGACCCCAGCCAGGTAGGGAGAGACGGCGGCGGCCGCGATGCGGGGGCGGCGGAGAGCCAGCGCGGCCGATCCCGCGAGGTATGCCACGAGCGCCGGAGCCGCCAGGTGACGAAGGCGGGTGGACTCTGGATGCAGTCGAGCCACGAGGGACTTGCCCCTCCCATACCGACGGTACTGGTGGAACACGTCTGGGATCGACTGGCGGCAGTACCAGTCGATGGTGAGACCCGGGTCGAAGAGCAGTTGGTATCCCTTCTTCCGGAGCCGGAAGTCGAACTCGAAGTCTTGGTTGACCGCGCACTGTTCGTCCCACCCACCCAGCTCGCGGACGAGGGCCGTGGGGTAGGCGCCAAACGGGATGTGATCTACCAGTTGCGTGTGCGTCCCGTAGTGGTACGTGGAGTTCCCCACGCCGAACCTCGATCCCATGGCCGCGGCGATCGCTCGCCCGGCCGGCGTCACCCCGACCCCGTCCTTCCGGCCGCCCACGCCGCCCCATCGGCCCGTTCGCAAGTGCGCGACGGCCATACGCACATAACCGGGAGGGATCGAGGCGTGGGCGTCGACGCGTATCAGCCACCGGCCCCGGGCCGCGTCGAGGGCCAGGTTCAACGACCTCGGAATGACCGAATCGGGATTGTGGAGCAGCAGCACTCGGGGATCCCGTTCCATGTACTCGCGCCCGATCTGGGCGGTGCGGTCGGCGGAAGCCCCATCCACGACCAGGACCTGAAGGTTGGAATGGTCCTGGGCCAGCACGGAGTCCAGGCATGGGCGAATGAAGCTCTCCTCGTTCCTGGCCGGGATCACCACCGTAACGAGATCGTCCGGTGTGGACAGAGGGGCCAGCGTGGACCGGGCAGCGGGACGTTCGTTCATGCGATGGAAGCCTCTAGCTGACAACGTCCGGCGGAACCGGCTCGACCAGCAGCTCCGCCCTCTCCTCCGGCTTCGCTTCGCTCGGTAGCTGCGCGTGACCGGCGGACCCCAGCTCGACCCGCAGCCCTTCCTCGGCCCGCGCCGCGTGAGACCAGCTGCTCTCAGCCACACCTAGGTTCACCACTGTCCCCACCGTGCGAGCCAGGATCACCAGGTCCTTCCACAGGGACCAGTTCTCCACGTAATGGTTGTCGAAGACCGCCCGGTCCTTGATGGAGGTATCACCTCGGAGTCCGTGCACCTGGGCCCACCCGGTCATGCCGGCGGGAACCCGGTGCCGATCGTCGTAACCGGGTACGGCCACTCGAAACTGGTCCACGAAGTAGGGCCGCTCCGGCCTCGGGCCCACCAAGGACATTTCGCCGCGCAGCACGTTGAGGAGCTGGGGAAGTTCGTCGATGCTGAGCCGGCGCATCAGCCTGCCGACCTTCGTTCTGCGTTCGTCATTGGCCACGTTCCAGGTCGTGTCGGCGTCGTCGTTCACTTGGAGGGTCCGGAACTTGAGCATCTCGAACACCTCGCCGCGCTGCCCGGTGCGCCTCTGCCGGAAGAAGATGGGGCCGGGGCTGGACAAACGAACGGCTGCTGCTGCCGCCGCGAAGATGGGTGCGGACATCACCAGTAGGACCGACCCAAAGATCAGGTCGAAGACCCGCTTCGTTCGCCAGGCCACGGTACGCAGCGCCGAGCGGCGCAACCTCACCAGCGGGATACCCCACAGGTCGTCTGTGAACGACCCTTCCTTGGCCACGCCGAGCTCGAAGAAGCGCGGCATCACGTGGACCTCGACCGGGAGCCGGTCACAGGCCCGGATGATGGGCACCATCTGCGGCTCCCGGGCGGCCCCGAACGCCACGATCACGCGGCTGACGTCGTAGGTCCTCACCACGGATTCGAGCTCGCCCACCTCTCCGAGGATGGGAAGGGGCAGTCCCGAGTCGTCGAAGGAGTCGAGGAAGCCGATCGGGACCAGCCCGAACTCCGGGTGGTCCTGGAGGGTCGTGGCGGCCTTCACCCCGAGGGTGCCCGCGCCCACGATCAATGTGGGCTCGTTGACCAGGCCGACGGCCCTGGCTTCCCGGACCAGCTTGTAGGAGATCGTTCGCCCGAATAGCACGAAGCCGATGACGACAGGTGACATCCTGACGAAATGCGCCAGGTCCACATAGGAACCAATGAACGGCGCAATGACCAGGACGGGCACGGCCAGCCTCCCCAGTAGCGTGGGGATGTCGTCCCCAACCAAGGGATTGATCCGGGCCCGATGAGAACCGGTGCACATGAGAACGAGGAACGTCAGGACCGCATAGGTCAGGCCCAGCCCATCGAGCTGTGCCATCAGGCTGACGCCGCCGATCAGCGAGAGCGCATCGATCCCAGGGATGAGTGCGGCCAACGGAGGCCTGCGTGGAGCGACCGCCACCCTCCAGTCGAGCGGGGCCTGAACGGTGCGCGAGAGGGCCACTGTGCGTCCCGTTCCCCAGCTAACGCCCAGCGCCCGAGATGCGACCCCGAGGCAGCCTCGCCGGGTCGGTGGCCTTGTCGATCGTCGGTCCCCTTCTCTCCGCCCCTGTTTCAGCCGGATCGGGAGATGCCCGGCAGCGTGTCACAGGATAATGACGCTGTGGGTGACGAACAATGGGCCCTGGGGCGTAGGCCCGCCCGGAATGACTAGTCAAAGTGAGCCAAACCCTTGTACGCATAACGGCCTAGTGTAGCTTTGCTTGCTTCGAATACGCAAGGGGCAGGACGTCACGACGAGTGATTTAGTACCCGAATACAGGTACTCCGTAACGTGGCCGCCCTACATCATTTGCGCGTGCTGGAGGCACTTTCCTAAGCGGAAGGTTCGGAGTTTTCTTGGACCAGGGCCCTGTACCTGGCCAACTCCGGGTAGAGCTTGGCCAGGACGGCCACCCCGAGCACGCACGCCAGGCCGCCTGAGACCACGGAGAACCATGGCGAGACGAGTGCGGCCACGGATCCGGCCTCCACGTCTCCCAAGCGGGGCCCCCCGGTCACCACCATGATGTGAATGGCAGATAGCCGGCCACGGAGGGCGTCCGGAACGGACAACTGGAGTATGGCCCCCCGGAACACCGCGCTGATCACGTCTGCCGCGCCGGCGAACGCCAGGAAGAACAGCGCGAGGGCGAACAGTCTCCCGGAGAGGCCGAAGAACGTGATCGCGGCTCCCCACAGAGCCACCGCCCAGATGACTGCCATGCCCTGGCGACGGATCTGGCCTACCCACCCCGCCGTCAACGCGCCCATGAGGGCGCCCGCAGCCGGGGCGGCAAACAGAAGACCCAGTCCCTGCGGCCCCACGCGGAACACGTCCAGGGCAAGCACCGGGAACAGGGCCCTTGGCATGCCGAAGATCATGGCGTCGAGATCGATCAGGAACGTAGAGATCAGGACTCGCTGTCCGCGCAGGTAGGCGAATCCGTCCTTGATCTCTCGCCACGGACTGGAAGGCATATCCCCCTCCTCACGCTTTGGCGGCAGGGGGTGCAGGAGCACGACGGCGACGATCGAGGCCGCAAAGCTGATCACGTCGGCTGCGTACGCCCAGGTTAGGCCGAAGTGGGCGAGGATGAATCCCGCCACCGCGGGGCCGACGATCATCGTCGTGTTGAACAGGACCTGGTTCAGAGCGAGTGCGGCGGGAAGTTGGTCGCGGGGCACGATGTTGGGAACGGCAGCCGACCGGGCGGGCGAGTTGACCCCGCTGATACCCGCCTGGAGCCCGGTCACGAGGTAGAGGTACCAGAGCGGGGGATGACCTGAGAGTGCTCCGACGAGGAGGAACGCGCTGGTCGCCGCCAGCCCGAACTCCGTCGCGACCAGGAGCTTCCGGCGGTCCAAGCGGTCCGCGATGGCGCCCCCGGCTATGGAGAACACGACGAGGGGGACGACCTGCGCCAGGCCGATGAGCCCGACGGCGAGCGACGATCGCGTCAAAACGAAGACCTGGTAGGGGAGAGCCACGACCGTGATCTGGCGTCCGGTGGTGGAGACGAGCTCTCCGATCCAGAGGAGCCGGAAGTCCCGGTAGCGGCGCAGGGGCGTGATGTCCACAGCGAGGCCTCGGATGGCCGCACCGGCTCTGGCGAGCCGCGGGGGAGGTGGTACGGCGGGGTCTGGCTCCTCGCCCATGCCCGGGCACGATACCCATAAAGTGTCCAAAGGCGAGCGAGGCCAACGTTCGTGGTCGCGCGGTAGAGTCTTCCAGAAGAAAGCAGAAGAACGGGAAGGTGACCAACCAAGTTGAACGATCCCCGCGAGCTCTTCGAGAAGCAAGACGAGATCCAGATCCTGGACGTCCGCGAACCATACGAGTGGGATGCCGGCCACATCGACGGTTCGGTGCACATCCCCCTGGCGCAGGTCATGGCCGGGCAGGAGCAGGGCCGCCTCGATCCTGAGCGACCAGTCGTCATCGTGTGCAAGAGCGGCAATCGCAGCGAGCTGGCCGCCCTGATGCTTCAGGCCCGCGGCTTCAAGGCAGAGAACTTCGAGGGCGGTACCGAGGTCTGGGCTGCGGCCGGACTTCCTCTGCTCGCCTCGGATGGAAGCCCGGGTCAGGTGGCCTGACGCCTCGCGGCGCATAGCCGGGCATCACGTCGGGAAGAGTTCATCCAAGTGTCGAGCCCTGTTGACGCGCTGTTCGAAAAGGCGGCGGACGCGACCGAAGCCGCCCGGTCCTATCTCGCGTCCGAGCAAGGACGAAGGCTCCGCCGGCAGATCGCCACGCTGGTCATCGTCGGGGCGCCCCTGATCTCGGAGCTTCCGGTTGTCAGGCGGAGCCCACTGGCCCGCCTGCTGCGGACGGCCGCGGTCGGCACGCTGCTCATCAAGGGGGCGGAGTGGCTCCGGGACTGGGAACCACCGGCTGGATTCTCAGAGATTCCGAGCAGCTAGCCGTCAGCCTCTTCGGGCCGCAGCCCGAGGTTCGCATGCGCCGAGCGGATCAGCCTCTCGGCGCCCGGCCACGGGAACCCTGGTCTTCCGATCCTGAGGTCGGCGATGCCGTGCAGGAACGCCCAGAGCTCCAAGGTCACGTATCGACTGCTCTCCTCCGTCAC
>DASXTW010000170.1:0-14788 GCA_036505215.1 Actinomycetota bacterium
ACGACCGGCCCTTCCTGGCGCTCACGTCGGGGTCCAATCGAGCCGACCCCTTCCGCCTGGTGGAACTCGTCGGCGCGACCTCCGTGCGACGGGCCACGGCGGAGGAAGCCCGTGAGGCTACCGGGTACGCCATCGGAGGAACCCCTCCGTTCGGGCACTCGCGCGACCTGAAGGTGTGGGTGGATCGGGATCTTCTCTCGTACGAGGTGGTGTGGGCGGCCGCGGGGACGCCCGACTCGGTGTTCCCGATCGCTCCGGACGATCTGCTGCGAACGACCCAGGGCCAGGTCGCCGACTTCAAGGAGGCGCGCTGACGGGCCGATCCTGGGGGAGAGCCTGCGGGGGGAGAACGAGGCCCGGCAGGTATAATCTGGGGAGTCGATTTCGTGAGGAAGGGCCCGATGATCACGCTTACTGAGATGGCGGCAATCAAAGTCAAGCAGCTCCTGGAGCAGGAGGGCCGGGCGGACATCGCACTTCGGGTCGCGGTCCAGCCGGGCGGCTGCTCAGGGCTCAGGTACGCGATGTATCTGGACGACGAGGTCGCCGACGGCGACGTCTCCGAAGAGCAGTTCGGCGTCAAGCTGGTCGTGGACCGCATGAGTGTCCCGTACCTGAGCGAGGCCAAGATCGACTTCGTCGACAGCCTTGAGCAATCCGGGTTCACCATCGACAACCCAATGGCCCAGGGCGGCTGTGCCTGCGGCCACTCGTTCCACTAGATCGCCGGGCCGGTCCAACCGCCTCGCTCGACGAGCGGTACAGTGAAGGACAGCGAGGTTCGGACAGGCAGCCCAAGGAGTTCAATGGCCCCAAAGACCGTCGTCGAAAAAGAGCGCGTCGTCGTGCGTTTTGCCGGCGACTCCGGCGACGGGATGCAGTTGACCGGGGACCGCTTCACCAATGCGACGGCCATCGTGGGCAACGACCTCGCCACGCTGCCCGATTTCCCCGCCGAGATCCGCGCCCCGGCCGGCACTCTGGCCGGCGTCTCCGCTTTCCAGATCCACTTCGCCAGCCGCGACATCGTGACGCCGGGAGACGCCCCCAACGTCCTCGTCGCCATGAACCCAGCGGCACTCAAGACGAACATCCGTGACCTCGAGAAGGGCGGCGTGATCATCGCCAACGAGGACGCCTTCGTCGATCGGAACCTGGAGAAGGCGGGCTACACGTCCGACCCCCTTTCCGACGGGTCCCTGGATGGATACCAGATCTACAAGGTCCCCATGACGTCGATCACCCTGCGGGCAACCGACGGGATCGGGATCTCCAAGAAGGAGGCCGAGCGGGCCAAGAACATGTTCGCCCTCGGCCTGGTCTCGTGGATGTACAGCAGACCCACTGAGGTCACCATCAACTGGCTGGAGAAGAAGTTCAAGAACAAGCAGGAGATCCTGAATGCGAACCTGGCCGCCTTCAGGGCCGGGTACAACTTCGGCGAGACCACTGAGCTGTTCGCCCATACATACGAAGTCAAGCCTGCGCCCGCGGCTCCCGGAACCTACAAGAACGTCAATGGGAACTCGGCCCTGGCATGGGGGTTGATCGCGGCGAGCGTGAAGAGCGGGCTGCCGATCTTCTACGCGAGCTACCCCATCACTCCCGCATCCGAGCTCCTCCATGAGCTCTCTCGCCACAAGAACTTCGGGGTCCGGACCCTGCAGTCCGAGGACGAGATCGCCGCGGCGGGGGCCGCCCTCGGAGCATCGTTCGGCGGCCATCTCGGGGTCACCGGGACCAGCGGTCCGGGTCTGGATCTGAAGCAGGAGACCATCGGTCTGGCCGTGACCCTGGAGCTGCCCATGATCATCGTGGACGTCCAGCGGGCCGGCCCCTCGACGGGGATGCCCACGAAGACGGAGGCCGCGGACCTGCTGGCGGCCATGTACGGGCGCCACGGGGAGTCGCCGATCCCCATCGTGGCCGCGCGGACGCCATCGGAGTGCTTCGACGCAGCCATCGAGGCGGTGCGCATCGCGGTGAAGTACCGGACGCCGGTGATCCTTCTCTCCGACACGTTCTTGACGAACTCGTCCGAGCCGTGGAGGCTTCCCGACCTGGGCGGACTGCCGGACATCGACCCGAAGTTCGCCACCCAGCCGAACCACGACGACGGGTTCATGCCGTACCTGCGGGACGACAACCTGGCTCGGCCCTGGGCCGTCCCCGGGACGCCCGGACTGATCCATCGCGTGGGGGGCCTGGAGAAGGAGGACGTCACCGGCAATATCTCCTACGACTCGGCCAACCATGAGCGGATGACGCATCTCCGGGCGGCCAAGGTGGCCAAGATCGCGGACGACATCCCCCTCCTGGAGGTGGACGATCCGGACCGCGACGCCGACCTGCTCGTCCTCGGATGGGGCTCCACGTTCGGGGCCATCCTCGCCGGGGTCCGCCGGGTCCGTGATGCGGGGAAGAAGGTCGCGATGGCCCACATCCGGCACGTGAACCCGCTGCCGCGGAACACGGGTGAGGTCCTCCGCGCCTACTCGAAAGTGCTCATCCCGGAAGCGAACATGGGACAGCTCTGGCGGATCGTCCGCGCGGACTTCCTGGTGGACGCGGAGAGCTTCTCCAAGGTCCAGGGGCAGCCCCTCTTCGCCGCCGAGATCGAACGCGAGATCTTGAGGAGACTCTGAGATGGCCACGGAAGGGAACGGACAGGCTGCACGCGGACCCATCAAGGGCGTGGGGACGCTGACCAAGAAGGACTTCGCCAGCGATCAGGAAGTTCGGTGGTGCCCGGGATGCGGGGACTACGCGATCCTGTCTGCCGTCCAGGGGTTCTTCCCGGAGCTCGGGATCCCGCCGGAAAGGATCGTCTTCGTCACCGGGATCGGGTGCTCGGGGCGGTTCGTGTACTACATGGACACGTACGGCGTCCATGGGATCCACGGGCGCGCACCGGCCATCGCCAGTGGGCTGGCCACGGCCCGGCCGGACCTCGCGGTGTGGATCGTCACCGGCGACGGCGACGCGCTGTCGATCGGCGGGAACCACCTGATCCATGCGCTTCGCCGCAACATCAACGTGAAGATCCTCATGTTCAACAACCAGATCTACGGGCTGACCAAGGGGCAGTACTCACCGACCAGTGAGGAGGGGAAGGTCACCAAGTCGACGCCCTTCGGGTCGCTCGATCATCCGTTCAACCCCGTGGGCCTGGCGCTGGGAGCCGAGGCGACGTTCGTAGCCCGGTCGGTCGACGTCGACCGGCAACACCTGGTCGACGTGCTCCGAGCGGCCGCCGCGCATCAAGGGACCGCGTTCATCGAGATCTATCAGAACTGCAACGTGTTCAACGACGAGGCTTTCATCGCTCTCACGGGCAAGGACAGCAAAGTCCAGAACCAGATCCGGCTTCAGCACGGCAAGCCGGTGGTGTTCGGCCCGGATGGGGAGAGGTGCGTGTACGTCGAGTTCGACGGGTCACTCCGCATCGGCGACACTGCCGACATCCCCGCGGAGCTCGTGTACGTGCACGACGCTCACGCTGTCAACCCGGGAGCGGCCTTCGCCCTGGCCCACCTGTCCTCAGGTCCGACGCAACCCACGTGCATCGGGGTGTTCAGGGACATCGAGCGGCCGGTGTACGGCGAGCTGATGGAGCGTCAGATCGAGGCTGCCACGCAGAAGCTCGGCCAGGGCGATCTCGCGAAGCTCCTGCTCTCCGGGGACACCTGGGAAGTTCGCTGACCCGGCACACTCTCAGCGTCCCTTCGGCGCCCTCATCCACCCGCCTTCCTGGGCGCCTCCTGACACCTCGGGCTTTCACGTCAGGCTCACCAACGCGACGGCGATGTCTGCCCCCAGGGCGGCATTCGATTCCAGCAGGGCCAGGTTGGCCTCCAGGCTCGCTCCACCCGTCTTCTCGGACAGGCATGACAGCAGGAACGGGGTCACGTCTTTCCCGCTGACGTCTCGCCTCTGCGCTTCCTCGATGCAGCCCCGTACGTCATCCGATACGGCGACAGCGTCCATTGCATGCTCGGCGGGGATGGGATTGCACACGAGGAGGGTCGTGGCGACGCCCAGGTCCCGGCGCCTCAACGAGATCGCGGCAACCTCGTCCGGACTGGTGGCGTAGTGCTCCAGCCGGAGGTCCGTCTCCCGGACCACGAAGAAGGGGAGTCGCTCGCATCGATAGCCGAGAAGGCCGATGCCCAGCTCCTCGATCCGCTCCATGGTCGCCACTGGGTCCACGATCGACTTCGGGCCTGAGCACACGAGGGTTCCGGGGGTCCCGGCGAGCTCGACGAGGTCCGCCGAGACGTCACCCGAATCGACGTGGACACCGCCGATACCACCGGTGACCGTCACCTCCACGCCGGCTCGGCTCGCGGCCCACACAGTGGCCGACACCGTTGTCGCTCCGAGGTGACCGCCGGCGACGACCATGGGCAGGTCCCGGCGTGCCACCTTCACCGTCATCCCCTCGGTCGCCAACCGGGTCAGGTCGGCCTCCGAAGCTCCTATCTGGAGGGCTCCCGGCTTGACGTAGACCCAAGCCGGCTCGGCGCCCCGAGCGCGGATCGCCCGGGTCATCGCGTCCATGGCTTCCAGGTTTCGAGGGTAGGGAAGGCCCTGGGCCAGCACGCTGGTTTCCAGCGCCACCACGGCCCGCCCCTCGTGGAGGGCTTCCCTGACCTGGTCCGACAGGACGAATGCTCCGTTCACGGCCTTCGCTCGCCCACGGCCGGCCAGATCTCCGCGCTCATGGCGACGGCCCGCCCAGCGCCACAGGCTCGACGAAGAGCTTCCTCGTCGGTCGCCCCTGCGGCGAGGGCGGCCAGAAGGACCCCGTCGAAGGCATCACCGGCCCCCGTCGGATCGACAGGCCGATCGATCGGGTCGGACCACGTGATCGGGGGCTTCCCTTTTGAAGCCAGCATGGCTCCCTCGGCCCCTCGCTTCCGACAGATGTACCGAAAGCGCTTCTGGGGAGTTACGCGACCGCCGACTTCAAGAACCTCGGCCTCGTGGTCGTTTGCGAGCAAGACATTGGCCGCGGCTGTGGCTTCGAAGAACCTATCCACGCCATATGCCCGAAGCAGCGGCCAGGATGCGGCGTCCACAGCCACCAACGGCGCCACTGCTCGCTCCAACGCGGCCACCGCCGCTGGCTCGGACCCCGGATGGAACAGAAGGTAGCCGGAAACCAGCACGGCGCCTGCCTCGAGACGTTCGGGGAGGTCGTGGGGCGAGAGGTGCGCGTTCGCTCCACGGTCGGCGACCATCGAGCGGTCCCCCTCCTGCCTGACAACCAGCATGGCCCCCGTCCTCGCTTCGGGATCGACGGCCAGCCGAGCATCGACCCCGCGGGCCGTGACAGCTTCTGCCAGGAATCGGCCGGGCAGGTCGTTCCCAACCCGGCCGTACAGATGCACCCGGGCCCCTTCACACGCAGCCCATACGGCCGCGTTGGCTGCCGCGCCACCCGGTCGCACCCGCACCTCGCCGTGAACGTCACCGCCCGTCGCCAGCGCCCCCGCGTCCACGCTCACGTCGACCATCACGTCGCCGACGACGATCAGGTCCGGCCGCTCGCTCACTCGGTCTAGCGAAAGATGCGGTCGATCTCGTCGAGGGTCTGCTGGTCCAAACGGAGGTCGCCCGCCGTGGCGTTGTTTCTGACGTGATCGGCCTTTCGGCTGCCTGCGATGGCGGCGGTCACTCCAGTCTGCTCGATCACCCACCGAAGGGCGAGGGGGGCGAGGGTGGTTCCGACCCGTCCCGCGATGGGCCTGAGCTTGTCGACCTTGGCCAGGTTCGCAGCGAGCTTGCGGGGCTTGAACTCCTCGGGGACGCTTCCTCTGGCCCCGCCCCGGAAATCCTGGGGATGGAACTGCGTGTCCTTGGTGATGCCGCCGCTGAGGATCCCCAGACCCAGGGGGCTGTAGGCGAGATGTCCCACGCCCCACTCCGCCAGCGATGGAAGAAGATCCTCGCGATCGTCCTGGCGGAGGAGCGAGAACTTGTTCTGGACCGAATCGAGATGGCGAATGTCGATACACCGCTCCACCATCGCTCTGTTCACGTTCGAAAGCCCGATGTGGAGGGCCAGGCCTTCGTCCTGGATCTCTGCCATTGCCCCCCAGGTGTCTTCCAGAGACACGGACCGATCGGGCCAGTGAAGCTGGTACAGGTCCACATGGTCCGTCCCCAACCGTTCGAGGGAAGCTCGGATGGCCTGCTTGACCTGGTCGGGACGAAACCCTGTCCCTTCCGGCCGCGGAGCGACCTTGGTGAAGATCAGGACGTTCTCTCTCTTTCCGGACACAGCCTTGCCCACCAGTTCCTCGGACCGTCCCTTGCCGTACACCTCGGCGGTGTCGATCCAGTTCATCCCCGACTCGAGGCCCGCCTGGATCGCGGCGATGACCATGTCGTCGGACTCATTGGGTCCCCAGAAGTCGCCGCCCGCCTCCCACGCGCCGTAGCCGACTACCGAGATCTCCGGACCCTGGCTGCCCAGCTTCCTCATCTCCATGACTGTCTCCTTACCGGCTCAGCCGGACTCGGCTGGACAGCAACGCTATCATTACCGCGAATTCCGGTTCCTTTCCCGGGCCCGCCGGAAGGTCGTTCGAATCCATTGCCCGCCGCGAGGGGAGTTCGCCGTGAGTCGGGACGTGAGGGAGAAGTCGCCCGACGACGCGGCCGGCCGCGGTGAGCGGCCGAGGCCGCCCGAGCAGCGACGTTGCACCCAGTGCAGCGTGAGGCTCTCCCAGTACAACCCGGGCCCGAACTGCTGGCAGCACACGATCGGCCGGCCCTGGAGGGGGCCTTCCGCCAAGCCGCGGCTCTGACCTGATCTCCCTGGGGGCTAACGCTCGGCTTCGCCTCGCTGCTTGAGCCCCCAGACCCAGCAGCCTGGGGGCTAACGCTCGGCTTCGCCTCGCTGCTTAAGCCCCCAGACCCAGCAGCCTGGGGGCTAACGCTCGGCTTCGCCTCGCTGCTTGAGCCCCCAGACCCCTAGAGGTCCTCCTCCGGACCTCCGCCGATGGGAGTCTCGGTCCTCGGGGCGGCCACCTCGCGGGTGCGCAGGAACGCCCCCACGTACAGCGCGGCCGCGATGATGCCCCCGCTGACAGGCCCGACGATGTACACCCAGAAGTCAGTCCACTTCCAGGCCACCAGGGCCGGTCCGAAGGACCGTGCGGGATTCATGCTCGCCCCCGTGAGCTGGCCTCCGACCAGGATATCGAAGACCAGCACCAGCCCGATGGGCAAGCCGGCGATCGACCTGAACGCTCCGCGGTCATCGACCGCGACGGCATAGACCGTGGTAACCAGCAGGAACGTGAGGATCGCCTCCAGTAGAACCGCCTTGGCATTGGTGATCCCGAAGCCATGGCTCACCAAGGTGGCGCCGAGGAAACCGTTGCGCCATGCCTGTTCCGGCAGGACCCACCGGAGGAGTCCGGCCCCGGCGACGGCTCCAGCCAGCTGCGCCAGCACATAGGAGCCAGCTCTCACCGTCTCGATCTTGCCGCCCACCCACACGGCGATCGTCACGGCCGGGTTGAAGTGTCCGCCCGAGACGTGTCCGAGGTTGGAGACGAATGTCCCCAGCACCAGCCCGTGCGCCAGGGCCACCCCGATGAGGCCAACGTACCCGCCGCCGTTTGCGATCGCTATGATCGCGGAACCAGCGCCGACAAAGACCAGCGCAAGCGTACCCACGAACTCGGCTACCGCCTGTTCACCGATGGTCTTCATGAAAGCTCCTCCCCTCGGATGCTGGGTCGACGCCGCAACGCCTGCAGCGTTCGGCCCCACCGGCTGAACCGGGCCGAAGCCTACCCCCGGTAGAATTCCAGCGGCATGAAAGTCTTGTTGGTCTCCGCCGATCCCCAGGTCCGGGAGACGATGGGGCTCGCCTCGCGAAGCGTCCGCCGTCGGCTGGACGCGCCGTTCGAGTCCCTGGAGGCTCAGGATGGCGTTCGGGGGATCGCCATGGCCTGGCGGCATCTTCCCGACGTGGTCATCGCCGACGAGATCACTTCGCGGGCGGGGGCGTTCGCCCTGGCCAAGGACCTCAAGGGCGCCGACCCCCCCTTCCCGGGGGCCGTGGTGATCCTGCTGGATCGGCCCCAGGACGTGTGGCTCGCCAGGTGGTCCGGAGCGGACGCGTGGTTCGTGAAGCCGGTCAACCCCTTCGAGCTGGCCGAGACAGTGGCCGAGTTCACCACGAATCGCAAGGAGGCTGTGTGAAGCTGAAGGTGGTCCACACCGAATGCGGGCGGGAGATACTCGTGCGCCAGATCCTCGACACGGGCGGACACTGTCCCTGGGACGGCAAGCCCTTCAACAAGGACTACACGGCGGTCCTTGCGGAGGCCCTGGGGACGGCCGAGAACGCCGGCGGGGTGCTGGAAAACGCACTTGAGAAAATCGCCAGCATGGAGCCTGCCATGACGATCGACAGAGAATCGATCCTCCGAGGAATCGAACGGCATATCGACCAGCTGAACGGTTCCAGGCGACCCTCCACACGATGACCGAGCGGATCGAGCCGAATCCGTACTCCGTTCGCGTGCAGGGCGGTGAGCAAGGGTGGGAGGTCCACATCATCGATCCTTCCGCGCGGGTCGCCTGGACCCGGCACTGCGCCGACGAGGCCGAGGCCCGGACCTTCGCCTCCACGGTCCAGCAGCACATCTACTGGCTGTCGCCCGACAAGTTCGCGGAGTACTACAAGCTGGCCGAGCCGGCCTGAATCGGAGGGGGGACAGGTGGGCTTCAATCCGATGCAGCCGGGGAAGATCAAGCGGGGCGACCTCCTGATGTTCCTGTTCGGCCTCGCGCTGATCGCGGTGGCCCTGGCGTGGGTGCTCCGCTGACCGCTTTCCGCCCGTGACCGTGCTCTGGCCCGAGATCCTGGGGCGACTCCTCGCCCACGAGAATCTGTCGGCCGACGAGGCAGCCGAGGCCATGCGGGGAATCGTGGGCGGTGAGGCCACCCCGGCCCAGGTGGGCGCGTTCGCCGTGGCCCTCCGAGCCAAAGGGGAGACGGCAGAAGAGCTCTCCGGCTTG
The DNA here is from genome assembly GCA_036505215.1 of Actinomycetota bacterium. Taxonomy (GTDB): domain Bacteria; phylum Actinomycetota; class UBA4738; order UBA4738; family UBA4738; genus DASXTW01. Next base: position 9,046 of record DASXTW010000170.1, read on the forward strand.
GCCCGCACCATGCTTGAGCTGGCTCCCAGGGTCGAGACGCCGGGGCCCGTGGCGGACACGAGCGGGAGTGGCGGGGACCGGGCGAGGACGATCAACGTGTCGACGATCGCCGCCATCGTGGCCGCCGGTGGCGGCGTCACAGTGGCCAAGCAGGGGAACCGAGCCAGGTCCTCGCGGTGTGGGTCAGCCGACGTCCTCGAGGCTCTCGGGGTGAAGATCGCGCTCGAGCCGGAGGCGGTCACCCGGTGCCTGGAGCGATGTGGGATCGGGTTCATGTTCGCTCCGATGTACCACCCGGCGCTGTCGCACGCGGCGGGTCCTCGGAAGGAGCTGGGCGTCCCCACGGTGTTCGACTTCCTCGCTCCGCTGACCAACCCGGCCCGCCCGAGCGCTCAGGTGATCGGGGTGTCGGATCAGCGAATGCTCCCTGTGATCGCCGGAGTACTGGCGGAGCGCCGGATCAAGGGGTATGTCGCGCGAGGAACGGATGGGATCGACGAGATCACCACGACGGGCCCCACGGAGGTCTACGAGGTGAACGCAGGGACCTACCTCCAGTATTACGTCCTGCCGATCGAGATCGGCGTTGCGGTGGCCAGGCCGGAGGATCTCGCCGGAGGGGATGCGAAGACCAATGCCAGGCTCGCCAAAGGGGTGCTCTCGGGGGAGAAGGGGCCGGCTCGAGACATCGTGTGCGTCAACGCGGCCGCGGCTCTCTCCGCCGCAGGGCTCGCGGACGACATCCAGGACGGGCTGCAACACGCCGCCGACTCGATCGACTCAGGCAAGGCGGCTGCGGTGCTCGACCGCTGGGTCGAAGTGTCGAACCAGCTCTAAGGTCTCCCGCTCAGCGTCCCGCCTTCGGCGGGTCCCCCCTGGACCCCCCTATACGCGGTCCAGGACCATCGCCATACCCATCCCGCCCGAGATGCACAGGGTGGCCAGTCCCAGCGAGTATCCCTTCTCGCGCATCTCGTAGGCGCAGGTGAGGACAATCCGCGCCCCGGTCATCCCGATGGGGTGACCGAGGGCGATGGCGCCCCCGTTCGGGTTGAGCTTGTCGTGGTCGAGCTTGAGCTCTCGGTCGCAGGCCAGCACCTGAGCGGCGAAGGCTTCGTTAAGCTCGATGACCTCAAAGTCCTGAAGTGAGAGCCCAGTCTTGTCCAGGACCTTGCGAGTGGCGGGGACGACCCCGATACCCATGTAGGCCGGGTCGACTCCGGCCGACGCGTACGCCACGATCCGGGCGAGCGGCTCCCGCCCCTCGGCTCGAGCCCGGGCCTCGGACATCAGGACCAGGGCAGCGGCGCCGTCGGTGATCCCTGAGGAGTTGCCCGCCGTGATCGTCCCCGTCTCGGCGTCGAACACGGGCCTCAGTCCGGCCAGGCCTTCGATCGTCGTTTCCGGGCGCGGATGTTCGTCGCGCTCGACGAGCTGGGTTTGACCCTTCGGGCCGGGCACCTCGATGGGGACGATCTCCTTCGCCCGCCGATCCCACGCCGCCGCGGCGTTCTGTTGGGACCGCAGTGCGAACTCGTCCTGTTCCTGGCGGGGGATCTCGTACTTTCGGGCCAGGTTCTCGGCGGTCTCGCCCATGAGCAGCCCGCACAGGGGATCGAGGAACCCGTCCTTGCTCATGCCGTCGTACACGGTGGCGTCGCCCATCCTGTAACCGAACCGCATCCGGTCGAGCAAGAAGGGCGTTCGGGTCATGTTCTCCTGGCCGCCGGCCACCACGACCTCAGCGTTTCCCAGAATGATCTGCTCGGCGGCGACCTGGATGGCCTTGACACCCGAGCCACACGCCATGTTGACCGTGAATGCGGGCTTCTCCTCGCCGAGACCAGACCGGTAGGCGACCTGCCGAGCGGGATTGGGTCCGTTCCCGGCCTGCCGAGCGTGGCCGAAGACCAGCTCGTCCGCATCGGAGGCCTGAACGTTCGCACGGTCGAGAGCTGCGGTCACTGCATGAACGCCCAGGTCCACCGCGGGAACCTCTGAGAACGCGCCGAGGAACTTCCCGACCGGCGTCCGGGCACCCTCGACGATGACCGCGCGCTCCACGGATCGATTATAGGTGGGGCTCTTGGACAGACCCGGGCTGGGTGGCCGGTGGGGCGGCTAGGCCACGTGGCGGATCAGGCGACGGCGTTGCTGTTCGGTGGTCCCACCCCAGACGCCGTACCGCTCTCCGTTCTGAACGGCCCAGGCGAGGCACATCTCCCGAACCGGGCAGACGGCGCAGTAGGACAAGGCCAGGCCGGCCTCCTCCTCGGTGGTGGGGAAGAACACCTCGGGATCCAGCCCGTAACAGGCGGCTCGTTCCTGCCAATGGTCCGGCGGGGTCACCTGCTTGGGCAGGCTCCGCACGTCGATCTCTAGTTCCGGCATCGGGTCCATGCTACGTGTTCGGGCCGGCAAAGGCTAGGCCCAGTTTCGATGCGTAGGTACCCATCTTGCCCCTTCCCTCACCCCTCGGGGACGTGTCAGCACCTCACCGATCGCGCTCCAGGCCATCGTAGATACCCCTCTCGGGCCAGAGCTATACCTGGAATCTAGGAGACCTTTCCGAAGGGCTCTTGGCCAGGCTTGGGACTCCCTGGCTGAGTCGAGCTTCTTCCTGGATGGATAATCTGGGCGTCCTGAAGCTGCTCGAGCGAGGAGACTGAGGCGCCCCAGCAGGAAGCAGGACCCCTCGCGGGGATCACGATCCTCGATCTGACCCGCCTGCTCCCGGGTGGTTATTGCACGCTCCTCCTCGCTGACCTGGGAGCCGACGTGATCAAGGTCGAGGAGCCCGGCCGCGGCGACTACATCAGGTGGTCGCCCCCGATGGTGGACGGGGAGAGTGCCGCTCACCGAGCGCTGAACCGGGGGAAGCGTTCGATCACGCTGAACCTGAAGGTCCCGGAGGGCACGCAGCTGCTCCGGCGTCTGGCCAGAACCGCCGACGTGCTCGTGGAGAGCTTCCGGCCGGGTGTCCTGGACCGCCTCGGGGTGGGGTTCGAGGCGCTCTCCGTCGAGAATTCCGGCCTGGTGTACTGCGCGATCAGCGGATACGGACAGGACGGCCCCTACCGGGATCGGGCCGGGCACGACATCAACTACATCGGCTATGGGGGTGTGCTCTCCGTGACCGGACCTCCTGCCGGCGAGCCGGTGCTTCCGGGCGTGCAGGTAGGCGATCTGGGCGGGGGAGGGATGCTCGCCGCCGTGGGCATCCTGGCGGCGCTGGTGGATCGGGCTGGCACAGGCCGCGGCCGGTTCGTCGACGTGTCGATGCTGGACGGCGTGGTCTCCTGGCTCTCCATCCATGCGGCTGCCTACCTGGCGACGGGCCAGGTGCCGGGACCGGGCTCCACGCCGCTCACCGGAGCATTGGCGTGCTATCGGGTCTATCGAGCTGGGGACGGTCGCCATCTGACCGTCGGGGCCCTCGAGCCACAGTTCTGGCGAGCGCTGTGCGAAGCCCTGGGCTGTCCCGACCTGGTGGACGATCAGTACGGGCCCCCGGACAAGCAGGCGGAGATGGCCGACCGGATCCAGGCGATCCTTCTGGAGCGCGGACGCGACGAATGGCTGCAGGCCCTGGGCCATGTGCAGGCGTGCGTTGGCCCCGTGAACGACCTGGCCGAGGCCCTGGCCGACCCCCAGATTCGGCACCGCGGAATGGTGGCCGAGGTGGGAGGCGCTCCCGTCGGTCCGGGCCCTCCGCTCAAACCATCTGGCCGTGCGCCCGGAGACCTCCTTCCGGCTCCGGCCCTCGGCGAGAACACCGCAGAGATCCTGGCCACGGTGGGCGTGGGGGAAGAAGAGCTGGCCGACCTGCGAGCGAGGCGGGTGGTGTAGGGCCGTGCCGGGACGGACTTCCGTGGAGCGAATGAGCGTACGGGTGCAGACAGCGCTCGACGTTCCTCGGGTGCTGGTGGTCACCAACGACTTTCCTCCACGGGTCGGCGGTGTGCAGCAGTACGTCTGGAACCTCGTCCGCAACCTTCCCCCCGAAAGGGTCGCCGTCGTCGCTCCGAATTGGCCCGGCTGGCGAGAGCACGACGCCGGGCAACCCTTCCCGATCCACCGGTGGCCATCGGCGTTCCTGTGGCCCACAGGAGAGCTCCTCCGGAAGATCGTGGCTGTGGCCACAGAGCACGGCTCCGAGGTCGTCCTCTTCGGCCATGGCTTCCCGCTGCCCCTGCTGGGCCCGGCGCTGGCGGAGCGAGGGATCCCGTACGTGGTTCTCACGCACGGGGCGGAGATCTGGTTGGCCAGGGTCCCGGGCGCGTCGGCAGCCATGCGCCGGTCCTTCGCCCGAGCGGGCGGGGTGACCATGGTCAGCCGGTACACGTTGGATGCGCTCCGGCCGCTCCTCCCGCCGAAGGTGCCATCGACCCTGATTTCCCCGGGCGTGGACGAGCGGCGATTCTCGCCGGAGGTGGACGGGACATCGGTGAAGGCGCGCCACCACGTCGAGAGCAGCAAAGTCGTCCTGTGCGCATCGCGACTGGTCCGGCGGAAGGGCCAGGACGTGCTGATCGCAGGGATGGAGCTGGTGCGGGATGTGGTCCCCGACGCTACGCTGCTCCTGGTGGGCGAAGGGCCGCATCGTCCGCGGCTGCAGGAGCTGGCTCGAGCAGCCCCTCCCGGTTCCGTGATCTTCGCCGGCCAGGTGCCCGATGAGGATCTCCCGGCGTACTACGCGGCGTGCGACGTGTTCGCCATGCCGTGCCGCTCCCGGTGGGGTGGACTGGAGGTCGAGGGGTTCGGCATCGTGTTCCTGGAGGCCGGCGCTTCCGGGAAGCCGGTCGTGGCGGGTCGATCGGGGGGCGCGGAGGAAGCGCTGGTCGATCAGGAGACCGGCCTGCTGGTCGAGGGCAAAGAGCCGAAGGCGGTGGCGCTGGCCGTGGCCTCGCTGCTCCGCGCCCCTGAAGCGGCGAGCCGGATGGGTCAGGCGGGGCGCCTTCGGGTGGAGCGGGACTTCACCTGGAGAGGCCAGACAGAGCGCCTGGCGGAGATCCTGAGCGGAGCCGTCACGTAGCAGCGTCCGGGCGAATGGGAGCGACCCCCGCCGTCGCAAGGAGGCGCTCGGCCGTTCGTTCCCACGTCCATTCGTGAGCCACGAACCTGCTCACGCCCAGCCTGAGCTCTTCGCGATCCTCTTGGGGAAGCCCGAGAAGTCGATCGAGCCCTGCAGCGATTCGCCCGGCCGCCCGGGGGCCCGGTTCGAAGGTGAAGAGCCCGGGTCGGGCCACGGCCTCCTCGAGCGCGGCGCCGACCTCTGCCAGTCCGGAGTGCCGAGCCACCAGCGGGAGCGCTCCGGCCGCTGCCCCCTCCGCGGCGACCATGCCGAAGGCTTCGTCGAGCACCGAGGGCACGACCAGGACGTCCAGGGCGGCGAGCACGCCGGGTGCGTACCGGTGGTCCAGGCGTCCCGTGAACGTGACCCGGGAGCCCAGACCTCCCGCCAGGCCGGACGGCCGGTCCACCGTGAGGTCCGAGGCGTGGCTCAGCCATGTGAGACCGGCCGCGTCGGATCGGTCCAGGCAATGGAGGAAGGCGGCCAGCCATTCCCTGAACAGGCCGAACCCCACCACGAGCGCTCTGGCGTCCGCGCGCAGGCGCGGCAGGGCCGCCAGGAACAGCTCGACACCCTTCTGCGGGATGAGCTTGCCGAGATACCCGACCAGCGGGCCGTCGTAGGCGGCCAGTGACAGTAACCGTTCGGCAGCATCCCGATCCGGAACGG
>DASXTW010000171.1:0-3494 GCA_036505215.1 Actinomycetota bacterium
CTCGAGCTCGGCTATCTGCCACAGCCCGTACCGGGCCATGCCCGCCCAGTCGCGAGCACGGCGGGCCAGGTGCGGAGGGGTCACGGCATCCTCGGCGAACCGCTCCAGGATGGTCCGTCCGGACGAACCGGAACTCGTGGCCGAGACCGATATCAGGTACCAGGTCCGTTCGACGAGCAGCCGCAACCGGCCCTCGTCGATCTCCGGCCTGCCGGTCCCCGGGTCCGCTCGGCCCCCCATGGAGACCCATTCTTCAACGCCTGCCCTCACCGCTTGGGCGAGCTCGGGCCGGTCAGAGTACCGATTGAGCGCGTCACGCACCTCGTACAGTGGTGAGGGATCTCGGAACCGTTCCACCGCTCGCTGTTCCCTCTGCCGGCAGCAGGGACCGTACCGCTTGCCGGATCCACAGGGACAGGGTCTCCGCGAGCCGACCTCCGCGAGGTGGTGATCCGCCTCGATGAGCGCATCGGCATAGATGGCGCCGACGAGCTCGTCCTCGGGGTCGTCTCGGGCCAGGGGTTCCAGGACCTCCAGGGCGTCTGCCATCCGGTGCAGTTCCAGATACGCATGAGCCAGGTGGAACCGGATCCTCGGGTGGTCGGAGCGCAGGAGCGCTTTCTCGCGGATCTTCGCGGCACGCCCGAAGTCGTCTTGCAGCTCGGCCACCTGCGCCGCCAGCTCGATGGTCGTGAGCGAATCGGGATCCAGCCCCGTGTCGGCCTCGGCGACCTCGCGAGCCCTCGACCGGGACGCGCGCTGGGCGATGGCCCAGGCAAGCCCGGCCGGAACCGGCTCTCCGGCCTCGACTTCGAGCAGGGCCTTCGCCGATACGTCGGCCGAGACTCCAGGATCGAACATCGTCGACCAGCGCCCGGGCCGCCGCCTCGGCCTCCCTCTTCGCAGAGAGACGCGGGGGACGAGGCCTGGCCCTGGTCTTCCGCTTCCTCCTCGACTGGGACACCGGACCTCCCCACGCGAACACCAAGCCAACAACCAAGGGGAAGGTCGGCGACTCGAGGACAGATTCGTCCGGGGAAGGGCGTCGCCTACATCCTGCGGTACCTACGCCTCCTCGTCCTCGGACGGCCCCAGGAGGTCATCGACGGCCAGCGTCAACCCGGGAGCCAAGGGCGTCTCCATCGTCTCTCCGCGGGCGAACAGCAGCGGGTGGCCGTAGCGGCCCTGCTCCAGTCGGTACACCTCGACCCGATCGGCGTCGAGGTCAACGAACCAGTACTCGGGGACCCTGAACCGTTCGTACAGCTCCCGCTTGCGAACCAGCTCGAGCCGTCTCGTCGATGGGGAGGAAACCTCGACGGCCAGGTCGGGGGCCGATCTGAGGTATTTCCTCTCGAGCCGCACACGGTTCTCTTCCCGTACGTAGACGACGTCGGGTTCGACCACGTTCGTCTCCGAGAAGTACACATCGAGCGGTGCCGGTAGGACCTCGCCTCCGTGCTTCTCACAGTATGTGCCCAGCCTCAGCACCAGCTTGGCCACGACGCGCTGGTGCCGCGTGGCCGGAGCCGCGGTCACGATGAGCTCCCCATCGATGATCTCCCGCCGGAGGTTGTCCTCGGGGAAAGCCTGGAGGTCCTCGTAGGTGAGGCCGGTCTGGGGCTGGGTCGACATCGTTCACCTCCCTCGTCCACCACGCGAAGGGTAAGGACAGCCTACGACATCCCATGTCGGCGATCGCGTGGCAGAGCTCAGTCGAGTGCTGCCAGTTCCTGGCGGACCCGCTCCGCTCGGACCACGTCCCCCTTCGCCTCGCGGAGCGTGAGCGATTGCATCAGCGCGTCCGCGGCCTCCTCCTTCCGTCCCGCCAGGCGAAGGACGAACCCGAGGTCGGACCAGGCATCTGCCATCTGGGGCAAGTAGTCCACTCCCTCTGTCAGGCCCACCGCCTCCCGGGCGAGCCGTTCGGCCTCCTCCAGGTTGCCGCGCTGGGCCTCGACCAGCGCCATCGCCTCGCGCCATACGATCTGGGAGGCCCAGTCGTCAGGCGGGGACGCCTCGCGTCCTTTCCGGGCGGATTCCTCCGCCTCGTCCAGACGTCCCAGCCTGGCCAGTGTCCAGCCGTGCGTCGCTACCATCGTCGAGTAGAACGACTGCTCGCCCAGGCGTTCCAACACCGCCAAGGGCTCCCGCATCGTTTCCAGGACCTGCTCGTCCTCCCCGAGGACCGTGTACATCAAGCTGAGGCGATTCCCAATGACGCTGACCGGAAGGACTCCCCCGAGGTCCTCCAGGATGGGCTGGGCCCTCGCGGCGGACCCTCGAGCCTCCTCGACCCGGCCCGCCATCGCCGACAGCACAGCCTGCGAGACCAGGATCGACCCCTCGGCCAGGCGCAGCCCTGACGCCTGGGCCAGCAGCTCGTTGCACAGCCGGATCCCTTCCTCCGCTGGCGTCGTCCCCCACAGATAGATCCCGGACAACCAGTGCAGCAGGAAGCCCTCGTGGCCGGCGCCCGTCCTGCGGGCAAGCTCGATGACCCGCTGCAGCTCCGTCGCCGAGTCGCCGCTCCGCCCCTGGGTCCAGTGCATGGCGGCCAGGAGTCGGTGGGCGAAGAACAGGCCGATCTCATCGCCGTGCTCCTCGAGGAACGGGATGGCCTGCCGGGCGATCTCTCCCCGCTCGTCCCACGAAGTATGGGTATCCCACCGCCACAGCTCGAGCAGGTCGGCCCGGAGCTCGAGCGCCGGGTCGCCCGCGGCTCGAGCCGCTTCCTTCGCCTCCCGGATCACGGCGGCCCCTCGGGCGAACTCCCCGAGCTCGTTCAAGGCCCATCCGAGGTCGAGCTGAATGGCCAACCGATGGGTGTCATCGGCCGATAGCAGCTCGGCTGTGCGGGTGAGCAGGACTTGGCCTGCGCTCAAGTCGGACCGGGAGATTGCCCGACGCCCGGCAGCCTCGAGGTGCTCGGCTGCCCGAGCGGCCAAAGAGCGGGCCCGCGCGTTGATCATGCCGAGCTCCTGGCGGTACCGATAGGCCTGCTCGAGGTGGTAGCCGAGGATCTCGTCGAACTCCGGCGAGCGTTCCCCGGCCACCCGCTCCAGCCATCCGGCGAAGGCCTCGTGGAGCTGGGCCCGCGTCTCCTTCGGCATGCCGGCGTAGGCGGCGTCGCGGATCAGGATGTGCCGGAACCGGAACGCCGTCTCCCGGACGATGTCCGAATGATCCGGCCGGATCAGCTCCTTGCGCACGAGCGTCATCAGGTGGCCGCCCACGGCGGGACGCATCGGCTCGGGGGCCAGCTCCGACACCGCGCTCTGGTAGAAGACCTTCCCCACGACCGACGCTCGCTCGATGACCTGCCGTTCCGGGTCGCCCAGCCGGTCCAGCCTCGCCGCCAGTAGGGCCTGGATGGTGGGCGGGATGGGGATCGTGGCCAGGTCCGCGGTGGGGACCCAGTGCCCGTCGTCCCGCCGCAGGAGCTCGTCGTCGATGAGCATCGACAGCACCTGCTCGACGAACAGCGGGTTCCC
>DASXTW010000172.1:0-2901 GCA_036505215.1 Actinomycetota bacterium
ACGCCGGCAGGCTTGGCGAATCCCGACGCGATCTTGGCCCGGAGCTTGTTGTCGCCGACCCCGATCGAGCACCACAGCTCCGTCCGGTCGAGCACGGCCTTCTGGACCTCGCGGGCCAGGCCCTCGGTGTCGTCAGTCTCCACGTCCATGAACGCCTCGTCCCATCCGGCCACCTCGACCACGGCGGGGAAGGTCCGGAGCGTGTCCATCACCCGACGCGACGCCTCCAGGTACGCGTCGGCGTCCACCGGCAGGAATACGGCCTCCGGGGCCCGCTTGAAGGCCGTCCGAAGGGGCATGGCCGAACGGATCCCGAACCGGCGGGCCTCGTAGTTGGCCGTGGAGACTACACCGCGTTTCGTGGGATCCCCGTCGCCTCCCACGACCACCGGCTTGTCCCTGATCTCCGGGCGCCGGAGCATCTCGACCGCCGCAATGAACTGGTCGAGGTCCATGTGCAGTACATACCTGGCCACGGACCAAGCATGACCGAATGGCCGTGATGACGCGGGGTCTGCCGAGACCGCGAGGTTCCCCGTTCTCATCCCGGTCGCTGCGGATCCAATAACCCAGGTGGCGAAGGCCGTATCGGTCAGGGATCACGCGGGGGGTGGGATGCGGGGAGGCGCGATGAAGCGAACGGGGGCCATGCGCTGCTCGTCGTCGAGGGGCTCTCCATCATCGGCGGCGCGCTCGTTGTTGGCGCGGAGTGCGTGGCGACGCACGCGGGTCCCGCGTGGTTGAGTTGACTAAGGTCGGACGAAGACGGAGGAGGTGCGGCTGGAATGTTTGGGCTGTCGGTCACAGCGTTGGTGCCGATCCTTGTCCTTCTCGCCCTTCTTGCGACCGACTTCTGGGTCTACGCGGACGCAAAAGCACATAGTGAACGAGGTACTCCCGTCGTCTTCTCAGTTGGCTCCCTCAAGATGGACACGCCAGCTTCGTGGTTCTTCGGCTGTCTGCTCCTGTGGATCCTGTTCTTTCCCCTCTACATCACAAGCCGGAACCAAGCCGGTTAGTCGAGTCCTTCGTAACCCCGAATGCTCCTCACTCTGCTCGGCGTCGATCTGGTTGAGGAGCGCACGCATGTCGATAACCTCTGCCAACCATGGGGTCGTGTTCCTGGACAAGCGGGTGCAGAGGGCAAGCGGAATATCTACCGATGAGCTGGCGGACGGATTGCAGACCGTCAGATGCCCTAACTGCGATGGACGTGCGTGGGCGCTTGCCGGCGAAATCAAGCGCATAAGCAGAGGGTTCCTGAGGGGCTGGAACTACGTTGCGGAGCTGCAGCGTGACGTTTGTCGCAATCCGATCACCGCAGGAAGGGAAGGCCAGCTCGGCTTGAGGGATCGGATTGACTCCCCACCGTCTCCACCGACCCCGCCGACGGCGAGGGCACGGCGAGCACACCCGGAGGGGGACGCCACGGGCGCGTCGCCTTCACCCTCCCCCGGCCGGGTTGACTCCTATGTAAGCGACGGCTTAAATTCCGGCTCCGAGGAACCGTTCCGGTGTGGGCCGTGCGCGTGCGCGGCCGAGAGGAGGGCACGATGGCGCTGCATTTCCGCATCAAGGCAGAAGGGGTGAGCCCGGAGCAGGCGTTCGACTATGTCTCGGACGTCTCCCGGCACCCCGAATGGGCCAACCAGAGCGCGAGGATGCGTATGGAACCGGTCTCCGGAGGGGCGCCCCACCTCGGCGCGAAGTACCGCTCGGAGGCGGTGTTCGTCCGCAAGCCGGTGTCGGCCGACCTGGAGATCACGAAATTCGACCGGCCTGGGGCGTTCGCGTACTCGGTGTCCCACCACCAGCAGGCCAAGAAGGATGTGCACTACGAGAACACGTTCACGTTCACGGGGGCGGACGGCGGCACGCTGATCGAGAAGTCCCTGTCGAGCGACGGGAACCCGATGGTCTTCTTCATCGCCTATCCGGCCATCCGGCGCGACGCCATGAAGTCGCTCCGGAACCTCAAGGCCAAGCTGGAGGGCGTGCCTCGCTGAAGTGGCGGAGTCCGGCCCGAGCGATGTGATCACTCCCTTCGCTCGGGCGGAGGGGACGAGCGGTCGGTCGTGAGCCCCCGCAAGCCTGGACGCGACGAAGCCCCGGGTGTCGCGCCCGCACGACACCCGGGGCCTCGTCAGCCCTCCGTCCCCATCGGCGCTGCCCCGGGGTGGGGCCCCCAGGCCCGGAGCTTCGGCCGCCTTGCCGCCTGCACCGGTGAGGGACTTCGGCGTCTGGATTACCCTGGCCCTGCGGCCCCAAACGCCATCCATCCGAACCTCCGGCATTCTCGTGAGATTCCCGAACCCGAGGTGGACGGGGTGTACGGTGGCGCTCGGTGGAGCGAGCGTGATGAGCCGCTTGGACCAGCTGGCCAGGGCGACGCCCGCCACCCGGGACCGCTACGTGGACTTCCTGCGGGCGGGCTCGATCCTGGCGGTCGTGTTCGGCCACTGGTTCATCTCGATCATCCACTGGCCGGACGCCCTGATCTACCAGACGAGCGCGGTGGGCGTGACGTCGTATCTGTGGCTCGGGACGTGGGTGTTCCAGGTCATACCGATCTTCTTCTTCGTCGGTGGGTTCTCCAACATGGTCACGTTCCAGGCGCACGAGCGTCGTGAGGGGTCCGCGTGGTCGTTCGTGAAGGACCGAGAGGCTCGTCTGCTGAAGCCGTCGATCGTGTTCCTGGCCGTGTGGACGGTGATCCAGGTGTTCCTGCATGTCGCCGACATCGGGAAACCCACGGGCCCGACGCTGTGGGATGGCACGAGGCTCCTCCGGGGGATGAGGCCGCCGGGCGCAACCATCCCGTTCGGGCCGCTGTGGTTCCTCGGCGTGTACATGCTCGTGGTGGCCATCGCCCCGGCCATGATCCGGTTGCACCGCCGGTTC
>DASXTW010000173.1:0-11618 GCA_036505215.1 Actinomycetota bacterium
CGCCGCCAGTAGGGCCTGGATGGTGGGCGGGATGGGGATCGTGGCCAGGTCCGCGGTGGGGACCCAGTGCCCGTCGTCCCGCCGCAGGAGCTCGTCGTCGATGAGCATCGACAGCACCTGCTCGACGAACAGCGGGTTCCCTTCGGCAGCCTCGGCGATCCTCGACTTCGAAACCTCCGGCAGAAGGGCCATCCCAAGGAGGTTCTCCACGAGGGCCTCGCAGTCCCTGTCGGACAGCGGCTCGAGCTGGATCGTCGTGGCGTTGTGCTTACCTCCGCCCCACCCGGGCCGGACGTCGAGCAGCTCCTGACGGGCGATGGCCACCAGGAGGATCGGAGCCTCCCGCGACCAATCGGCCACATGGTCGATCAGGTCCAGCAGTGTGGGCTCGGCCCACTGGATGTCGTCGAACACCGCGACCACCTGGCGCCGCTCGGCCAGCGCCTCGAGCAGCTTTCGGAACGCCCAGGCGATCTCTTCGGCAGGGGCTGTCGCTTCTCGAAGGCCGATGACCTGCAGGAGGTGATCGGCCACCGCCTCCCGGTCTTCTTCGGGGAGCAGGGCGGCGAGCTTGTCCGCTGCCGCTTCGACTCCGTCCTCGTCGCTGATGGCGGCGGCCTGTCTCACCATCTCCACGACCGGCCAGTACGTGATGCCGGCACCGTAGGGCAGACATCGCCCCCGTAGAACGGTCGACTGGCTCGCGACCGCCGACACGAACTCGTGCACGAGCCGCGACTTCCCCACGCCAGGCGATCCGATGACCGTGAACAAGTGGCAGGCTCGGTCGTCTGCGGCGTTCTCGAAGGTCTGCTTCATCAGCGAGAGCTGTCGGTCGCGGCCGACCATGGGGGAGTCGAGGTGCCGGCGAACAGCCTCCGCCTCGGGATGCACCTCGAGCAGCCGGAAGGCCGTGATCGGCTCGTCCTTTCCCTTGACGGTCATGGGCTCGGCCGGTTCGGCGGTCACGGCGTCACGAACCAGCCGGTACGTAGCGTCGCCGATCAGGACTTCGCCAGGGTGGGCCGACTGCTCGAGCCTCGCGGCCACGTTGACCGCATCGCCGGTGACGAGTGTCTGACCGGTCGCGGGATCTCCCGCCACCACCTCGCCGGTGTTCAGGCCGGTCCTGGTGAGGATGGCGACCCCCCGGTCCCGCTCCAGGTCTCGGTTCAGGCGCTCCAGCCGCTCCCGCATCTCCAGGGCCGCCCGCACCGCGCGGAGGGCGTCGTCTTCGTGCAGAGTCGGGACGCCGAAGACCGCCATCACGGCGTCCCCGATGAATTTCTCCACCATCCCCCCGTGCGCTTCGAGGGCGGCCTTCATCTCCTCGAAATAGCGAGCCATGATCTGCCGGAGGGACTCGGGGTCCAGGCGCTCACCCAGGCGGGTCGACCCGGTGACGTCGGAGAACAGCACCGTGACGACCTTCCGCGCCTCGCGAGGCGCGGGCCCCTGGTCAAGCGGCCTGCCGCACGCCGAACAGAACCGGGCACCGTCGGTGTTCTCCGCCCCGCAGTTCGCGCAAAGGATCATCGGGCAGCAGTGTAGGCCCGGGCCATACTCAGTCTTCGTCGATCCCGGGGGTAGCCAATGGCGCGATCATGACAGACGACCGGTCGGCAGAGCCGTACTCGGCCACGGAGCCTGAAGCGGTATCCTTACTTTCTGCTATGAGTAAGGAGAGTGCAGTGGACGTTGGAGCGACCGTGACCTCGAAGGGCCAGATCACGCTGCCAAAGCCGGTTCGGGAGGCACTGGGGCTCGAGGCGGGCGACCGCGTCCTGTTCAGGGTTCACGATGGCCGAGCAGTCTTGGCGAAGGTTCCAGACTTCCTCGACCTCGCTGGGAGCGTTCCTGTCCCGCCAGGCAAGCGAGGTGCCTCTTGGGCGCGAGTACGGGCGGAAACGTGGAAGCGAGCAGTTCGCCGGTGAGGGCTCTCCTCGACACCAATATCCTCGTGCGCCACCTCACCGCGGATCCTCCCTCTCAAGGCCGCCGGGCCACGGCGTTTCTGGCCGCCTCGCACGAGCTTTTCCTGACCGACCTGGTCCTCGCTGAGCTCGTGTACGTGCTCGAGTCCTACTACCGCCGGCCGCGAGCTGAGGTCGCGGAGGATGCCCGTTCCCTGCTTGCTCTTCCAACCGTCGCGGTTTCCGACAGAGAGCTCCTTCTCAGGGCGGTTGAACTCTATGAGGAGGAAAGGCTGCACTTCGCAGAGGCCTATCTCGCGGCGACAGCCGAAGTGTCGGGTATCGGGGTCGTGGCCTCGTTCGACCGAGGGTTGGACCGATTGACCACCATACAGCGAGTGGAGCCTCGCTAGCTTGGGAGCAACGAAGCCGCCGCATCCCCGCCCCAGGAAGCAGATCCCTTGGCGGAGGCTCTAGTGGTGCGCCCGGTGCGGCGGGCCGAGGATCTCGATCCCATAGCGCTCAGCGACCGGACCGAGGACGTCGGGACCGGGCATCATCAAGTCAGAGGGGGGAGCGTCGCTCGCGGCCGGCTGGCCGAGCTCGAGGGCGAAACGTTCGAAGCCGGCCGGTGAAGCGAGCAGGAGCACCCGGGTCGGCTCGACGTCGACAGTAAACGTGTGGGGGATCCCCTTCGGCGCGAACACGAAGGAGCCTCGATCCGCTTCCACCGCCTCGTCCCCCACGTAGAAGGTCAACTTCCCATCCAGGACGTACCAGGCCTCGTCCTCGTTGTGATGGACATGAAGAGGAGGCTCGCTGTTCTGAAAGAAGAGCCCCTCCACCAGTGAGAACCGCCCTTCGGAGGCCGCGTCCGCAACCTTGACCGTGAACCTGCTGCCGAGGGACCACACAGAATCCCCCTCGCCGCTTTTCAGGAGGTACGGGGCCGGACCGCCGTCGCTCATCGCATGTCCTCCTCTCATAACCGATGAGGGTGAATCCTAACGACGGGCGCCACCCGGAGCGCGCATGCGCAGCAGCCGGCAGCTCTGATGAGCCCCTTGTTCTCAGCCTTGATAATGCGCCGGGGCCCGCCGGAGGATGATCGACGTCGGCCGGCGAGGATTCGACCGCCGGGACGTCACGCCGATGGCGATCCGCTGCCGCCACGCAAGGCGAACCAGACACTCGATCTGGTGCTCACGCGAGAAGAAACGGATCTCCTCACCGCAGTCATCCAGGAGGAAGCCCTCGAAGTCGCCGAAGCAGTCGTAGATGACCCCGACCACTTTCCCGTCGAAGGTCAGCTCCCGCTCGCGCTCCTCGCCAGGCTCGCGGGGGGGCTTCCCCGCGGCTCCGGCTGGCGACGGCTCGACCTGGTCTGGGTCGCCCCCGAGATCACGGACGCGATCGGCGATCATGCCGACGTAGCGCTCGAACACCGGGAACCACCGGTCCTGCGTGGAGAGCGAATCGAGGATCCACCGCAGGACCGACAGCAGGCGAATCTCTCGGGGGAGGATGACTTCCTTGGTACGGACCGGGATGGTGATCTGATAGCTCCCGACGATCCGACGCCACCGCATCAGTTGGACCGTCGTCGCCCGGACAGACGTGGCCTTGCGAATCTCCACCGGCGGAGGGACCGGTGTGGCCACGGCGTCGGTCACCTGCTGGACAACGATCTTGTAGACCTCGCCCCTGCGGACGGTATCGGGCAGGTCGACCGAGAGCAGCCCCGTGAGCGCGAACGCGACACCCTCCGGCAGCGGCAGATAGGTGAGACCGCCCGCCGGGAACTGGAGCGTCTGGCCGTCGACCTGATCGAGCGTGTGGCCGACGTACCGCTTGCTGGCCAACGCCACGATCTGCCCGGCGTCGATCTCGGGGATGTAGACGGTCGCGATGGCGCCCGGAGGCGTGTTGCCCCAATCGATCAGGAGCTCGTCGGGTGTCTCGAGGGGGTTGTGAACCTTGGCGGCGACGGGATGCACCTCGAACGTGTTCGGGATTCGCCGCGATGCGGCCACCGCAGGGTTGGCCGACTCCACGATCGACAGGTTGCGCTGGGCGAGCTTGTCGGACCCACCCGGCGACGCGCCGACCGGGATGGGGTCGGGATCGAACGCGATCTCGGCAACCAGGCACTGATGGGCGTTGCGCACATGCTGCTGGACGCTCTGGCGCCCGGACCCCCAGGGCCCGTCGCTCGGTGACGGTTTCGTCGGGAACTGCGGTTGCGTCTGATTGATGTCCAGCCAGCACCCGAAGTACGCGGCGACCTCCTTGCCGCCGGCGTCGTGGACGATGGTCCTGACGTTCGCGGGGTCCGTCTGGGTCGTCATCGACGCCGACGCCGAGTTCACCCGCGCCTCCGCGAAGCACGGAATGCTGACGATGTCGCCGCTCGCGTTGAGCCCGAGCAGGGGGATCGTGGTCCCCCCCTGAGTGGTGCGCCGGTAGGTGGTCGTCCCGTTGAAGTCGGTCGATGTCGTCGACACCGGGAACAGCCGGAAGAACACGCGGACGCTGGAGATGTCGATCGTCCCGCGGTAGCGGACCTTCGCGATCGCGAAGTTGAACACGTTGGTGTTGTTGACCTGCTGGGCGAGCTCCAGGGCGCTCGTCTGCTGGTCGACCGAGATGTTGTCGAAGGTCTGGCCGCCGGAGTTCCCCGAGTTCAGGTTCACGATGACCTGCTTGATGTAGGAGGGCGCGTCTGCCCCGGTCGATCCCATCGTGGCACCGAACCGGGTCTCGCCGGCTCGGATCTGGAAGACCCGCGCGTCGGTGCTCAGCCAGGCCGTGGGGCCGTCGACCTCGAACGGGTTCGGCTCGCGGACCAGCTGGATCTGGGCGCTGCCGGTGACCCCGCCGATCGTGGCGGTGAGCGTCACAACCTGGACCTGTCCGGGATTCGCAGGGAACCCGCTGTCGTTGGCGAAGGACACTTCGTAGACCCACGTGAACCGCTGGGGGCCGATCGGGAGGGTGGGGTCCTCGGCCTCCAGGGCCGTTGGTGTGATGGTCATGCCGGGAACGGACGGCGTCACCGTGAGCGTCGGCTTCACGTTGGGCGCGCCGGACAGGGAGGCCGCGGTGATCCCGAGCTTGTCAGGCCAGAACCCGTCCACGAAGACGTAGAAGGCCTTCGAGATGACGGCCGGAGTCGCCTGGAGGAGCATCGCGTCGATCTCGTCACGCCCGAAGGTGCTCCGATCCGTGATGAACGTGCACACCTTGCCGAAGGTCGACTGAGCGAGGTGCTCGGCGAAGTACTCGTGGCTGTCCGCGTTGTTGGTCGCCTTGCCCGGGTCGTTCGTCGCCAGGGTGCGGCAGTCCGTCTCGCCGTACGCGTTGTCATCGGTGCTGCTGACCGCGTGGCTCCACTCGTGGACCAGTGTGCCGAACTTGCAGTCCGTGCCGATCTGGGGGGCGCTCAGGTACTGATTGCAGAGCCAGACCGTCCGGTCGCCCTTGTGCGTGTAGGCGAAGTAGCTGGGCTTGCAACCTGTGCCGGTCAGGTCGTAGGTGACCTGCTCCGTGTCGAGCACGTTGCTGATGTCGGTGTAGTGCTTGGTGACGGAGTCGTAGCGCCCTTGGTCGAATGCGCCGAACCATTCTGTGTAGAGCGCGTTGGTGCTCCCCGTGGTGGCCTTGAGCTGGCCGGCGCTCAACGCCGCGAAGTACTGGGCGTTGTTGTGGGCGATTACGGTCTCGTCCTGCTGCGCGCTGGTCCCGCCGTTGAAGCTCGGCGCCTTCGCCTTGGCGCTGACCTTGGCCTGCTGGGAGGCCTGCCGCGCGGCCTGTCCCGCCGTCTGCTTCGGTGGGCCGCCCGGGACCACCTTGAACTGCACGCTGGTCGGATCGAGCGGGTGACGCCGGTGGCTGTCCCGTCGGCGCGGCGCCTGTTTGGCGTTTCCCGGAACCGAGAAGGCGTCGTGCAAGGTGATCTTCAGGGTCGCCGTGTAGGTGCCCGGCTGGTCGATCGGGTACGACCGGGAAATGTCGACCTGTTCCGACAGCGACTGGCCGGGGCCAAGCATCACGTACTCTTCATCCGCGGGGTCGCCTCGCTTGACCATCCGACCGTCGTATTCGAGGGTCTCGCCGTCCCGCTCGACGGTCAGGAAATCCGTGACCTCGTCCTCGAGTGGCGTGCCCCACGTCAGGACCTGGTAGGCCTCGTTGCTGGTGTTGTTGATCGTGAACGTGACCAGGATCGGTTCGCCGAGCTGATAGCTGGCCGCTGCGCTCAGAGAGCAGGCAAAAGGCTGTCTGCGCTCCCGATCGTCTTGGCCCCGCGCTCCGGGAGGATCACCAGCATCCGCCATACCCCCACCCCCTTGACCGCCGACCGTTCAGAAGCCCAACTGGCCATCATAGGGAGGCGCCAGAGTTTCGCGCGTGGCTAATATCAGGTAGTTCTAGCCCGAATTCGTCATTGCCCCACCTCAGTTCCCGGACCTAGAACGGATCCTGGTCAGCGACGACCCGGGCGGAGGTCATGTCGAAAGGACGGGAGTCCCGCTGCCCTGGTGGGGATCGGGCGGCCTGGGGATGCGCGCTCCTCGCGGCGCTGATGGGCGTCCTCGGCCTCGCGGGAACGGCCCGGGCGGCGTTTCCCGGACCCAACGGCCGGATCGCCTTCGGCAGGACCGACAAAACCGGGACGTTCCAGATCTATAGCGTGCGCCCCGACGGAAGCGGCCTGGACCAACTCACTCAGACCTCGCCCGGGGAGAACAGCATCTTCTCGGACTGGTCTCCCGACGGAGCCAAGATCGCCTTCGACAGCTGGACGCGATCCACCTGGCGACCGCGCAGTCCCTTGGCGACGATCTCGGCGCTTTCCGTGTCTATGACACTCGACTGTCGAGCACGGCCGGGGCAATGGGCTTGAGAACGCTCAGCCCCATGTAGGCCACCGCCTCTCCGTTCGGAAATCCTTGAGGGGCGTGGCGCACACGCCTTGGCAGCTTGACGACCGCCGCCTAGGAGGCAGACAGTTTACCGGCACTCCAAGCGGCCCAGCCAGGGGAAGGAGGTCGTCATGCCGATCCCGACCGAACCGATCGGAAGCATCCCGAGACCCATCGAGCTGATAGAAGCGACGCGGGCCCACACATCCGGACAGCTCTCGGAGGAGGAGCTGCGACGGCTCCAGCAGGAAGCTGTGCGCGACACGATCCGCCGATTCGAGGAAACCGGGTCGCCGGTCATCACCGACGGCGAGCAGACCAAGCCCTCGTTCATCTCCTACCCAATGCACGGGCTGCCGAACCTGGCGGCGGACGGCGTGGTCATCCCCTTCGCCGACGGGCACACCCGCCAGCTCCCCCGGCTCACCGCCGGCCCGTTCCGCTACGCGACCCACGCCGACACCTACCTCCGCGAGGCCAAGCGACACGCCACCCGACCGGTGAAGCAGGCCGTCATTGCCGCCTCGGCCATTTCCCTCCTCTACCCCCAGGTGGGCATCGAGGAATACTCTCGCGACCAGTTCCTGGAGGACCTGGTGAGCGAGGCCCAGGACGACATCCGGGGCGCGCTGGTTGCCGGTGCCCACAGCGTGCAGATCGATTTCACCGAGGGGCGACTCTCGGTCAAGCTCGATCCCTCCAAGGGACTGCTCCGTTCGTTCGTGGACCTGAACAACCGTGTGCTGGAAGGGTTCACCGACCAGGAGCGGCGTCGCATCGGGGTCCACACCTGCCCCGGCGGGGACCAGGACTCCACCCACTCCGCCGACGTCGACTATGCGGAGCTACTCCCCGACCTGTTCCGGATGAACGTGGGCAACGTCTACGTCCAGCTCGCCAGCGAACAAGCCCGCCCCCGGGTCCTCGAGATCATCAAGGAGTCGGTCCGGCCCGGCCAGCGGGTGTTCGTCGGGGTGATCGATCCCATCGACCCTCGGGTGGAAAGCCCCGAGGAGGTCAGGGACCGGGTCCTCGAGGCTGCCGAGTTCCTCTCTCCCGAGCAGCTCGGCACCGGCGACGACTGCGGGTTCTCCCCGTTCGGCGACGACACCTCGACCTCTCGGGATACCGCCTTCGACAAGATCCTGGCCCGGGTGGAGGGGACGCACATGGCCGCGGAGAAGCTGGGGATCTAGGCCTTACTTGGCCCCGGCCTCCGAGAGCGTTTCCTCGAGCTGATCCATGGCGTCGCCAGCGAGCCGGTGAACGGCTCGATAAGGGGTCGGGAATAGCGGTCGCTGCCGGCTGGTTCAGGCGGGAAATCGATCGGAGGTCGAGGGTGAGCGCTGCCAGAAACTGGAACGAGGGGATCATCGATGAGTTTCGGGCGAACCAGGGAAGGGTTGGAGGCCAGTTCACCGGGACCCCGATCCTTCTTCTGCACCACACCGGCGCCAGGACCGGCACGGTTCGGGTCAACCCACTTGTCTATCAGAATGACGGTGACCGGTTCATCGTGTTCGCCTCGAAAGGGGGCGCGCCCACGAACCCCGACTGGTACCACAACCTCCGGGCCAATCCTCGGGCGACCGTGGAAGTCGGGACCGAGACCATCGCCGTCCGCGCCAGGGTCGCAGAGGGCGAGGAGCGGGAGCGACTGTGGAGCCGGGCGAAGGAAGCAATACCGGGCTTCGCCTCCTACGAGCGGAGGACGCCCCGGCAGATCCCAGTCATCATCCTCGAACGCACTGGCTCCTCATCGAACTGACGGAGGCATCCGCGATTCGGCTGGTCACGGCAGCGCGATCACCTCGGCTTCGCCAGGGATCAGCACCTTGATCGCCGCGTAAACGGTTCCGTCCTTGCCCACGGTCGAGGCTATGGACATCGGAAGGCCGGTGGCTACCTCCGAGCAAACCCACGAACTCGGGTTACACGTGTTGACGGTCGGGTTCACCCCTCTCACAGAGGGCCCCTCACCGGCCGATAACCATCACTGTGAAGCGCCGTCTCTGGCTGGTCTACCTGCTGGTCGGGACGTTCGTCCTGGCAGCCTTTCTGTTCGTCCGCTCGCTCCGGGTTGGGCCTCTGTTCAACGTGATCGGGCTATCTGGAGCGGTAGCCATCCTGGTCTCCGTGAGGGTGCACCGACCGGAGCAACGACTCGCCTGGCACCTCGTCGCGGTGGGCCAGACGCTGTTCGTCTGCGGAGACGTCATCACCTACAACTACCAGGGGCTCTTCGGCACCGAGCCGCCCTTCCCATCCATCGGAGATCTCCTCTACTTGAGCGTCTATCCGTTCCTGGTCGCAGGGATCCTCCTGCTGGTCCGACGCCGGAGCCCTGGAGGGGACCGGGCCAGCCTCCTCGACTCGCTGATCGTGGGAGTCGGCATCGGGGCGGTGTCGTGGGTCTTCCTGGTCGCCCCGTACATCCGGGACGAGACCCTGACCAACGCGCAGAAGTCGGTGGCCATGGCCTATCCGCTCATGGACCTCATCCTGTTGACGGTTGCGGTCCGACTGGCGGTGGGGGCGGGGAATCGCTCTCCTGCCTTCTACCTCCTCTGCTCTTCTGTGGTCGTGCTCTTCATCACCGACTCGATCTACGGCTGGATCGTGTTGCACGGCACGTACGACAACGGAGCGGGCTACCTGGAAGGGGGGTGGGGTCTGTTCTATCTGCTGTGGGGAGCAGCCGCCCTGCACCCCTCGATGCGCCAGCTCGACGAGCCGTTCCCCGACCAGGCCGAACACGAGCCCAAACAGGCTCGGCGCCGCCTGTACGTGCTCGCGGCGGCCTCCTTGCTCTCACCCACGGTGCAACTGATCCAGTCGCTCAGGCACGCCGCCGGTCCCGGCGATGTCGCCATCGTGGCCTCGTCCAGCATCGTGCTCTTCGTCCTGGTTCTGGTCCGGTTGAACGGCGTCATGGTCGATATCACTGAGCATCGCCGTACCGAACGGCAGCTCCGGGAGACCGAAACGAAATATCGAACCCTGGTGGAGGGGTTGCCGGCGGTCGTCTACATCGCCGAGTTCGGTGAGGACGGCGCCTGGACGTACATCAGCCCGCAGATCGAGTCCGTGCTCGGGTTCACCCAGGACGAATGGACGAGTGGGACGAAGCTGTGGCGGGATCGAATCCTGCCGGAGGATCGGCAATCGGCGCTCGATGCGGAAGTGCAGCTTCTCCGGGGGGACAGGCACATGCAGTGCGAGTACCGGATCCTCGGTCGAGACGGCCGGGTGATCTGGATCCGCGAGGAGGCGGAGCCCCTCCTGGATGAAACGGGCCGAGCGAGATGGCTGCAGGGAGTCATGTACGACATCACGCAGCAGAAGAAATCCGAGGAGCAGCTGATCCAGGCTCTGGAGACGGAGAAGGAGGCCTCCAGCCGGCTCCGCGGCCTGCACGAGATGCAGAATTCGTTCCTGCAGGCCGTTTCGCACGACCTCCGTACTCCCCTCACCAGCGTTCTCGCGGGCGCTCTCACGCTGGCTCGCGATGACGGCGCGATCGCGCCGACCGAGGCCAAGGAGATGCTCGGCCGTATCGCCAACAATGCACGCAAGCTCCATCGCCTGCTGACGAACCTGCTGGACCTGGACCGGATGTCCCGCGGGATCGTCGAACCCAACCGCAGCATGGTCGACCTCATCGGGATCGTCAGGGGTGTGCTGGAAGAGAGCAAGGTCGAGACGCATCCGATCACCATGACCACGGATTCTCCGGTACTGGCCAATGTGGATTCGGCCCATGTGGAGCGCATCGTGGAGAACCTGGTGACCAACGCGATCAAATACACGCCGCCCGGAACGCCGATCTGGGTCGCGGTGGCCGATGTCGGCGACGGCGTGGTCCTGACGGTGGAAGACGCCGGGCCCGGTGTCCCGGAACATCTGCGGACGACGATCTTCGAACCGTTCCGGCAGGGGAGCGAGACCGTCCAGCATTCCCCTGGGGTGGGTGTCGGACTGTCCCTGGTTGCCCGCTTCGCCCAGCTGCACGAGGGGAAGGCGTGGGTCGAGGAACGGGAGGGCGGCGGTGCCTCCTTCAAGGTCTTCCTGCCCCACTTCGTGGTTGGGGACGCGCTCGCCACCATCGCATCCTCGGTCGGAGGTCGCGCCAGAACGAGTCCGTGAAGGGCTGATCGCTGCTACTTCGTCGTCCGGTAACTGACCGGAGCGCCCTCGGGGTTCTCGGGTGTCCGGTTGATCACGGGGCGCGGCGCGATCGGTGGCTCGCCGGAGCGACGGGGGCCCGACCAGTTGGCGGGGACGGCGTCGATCGTCCAGGCCAGCCGATACGCGATGAACTCGTAGTTCACCCGCCACCCCTGGAAATGAGGCCAGGCCTCATCCGGAGTGCGGGTCATGGGGAAATCGACGGACTGCAGCCGGGTGATCCCCTGGTCGAACTCCCCGCGGGTGAGCTGGATGCCGGCGTCCGGGCGAGGATCCTCGTCGTAGGGGATGCCCACGGTGCTCGCCAGCTGTCGCAGGCACCGGAATCCCATGGCCAGGCACAGCCGGGCCTGGACGGGGAGGTCGTCCGGAGCGACCGCCGACCACAGCGCGGCCGAGTCCATCACCGCGAGCAGGGCCAGCAGCCACGACGCCTTCGGATGCGGCGAGTGAAACCGCAGCAGGATCGGATAGCTCGAGTGGCTTTCGGCCACGTCGGCCGCCCATCGTTCCCACTGCCGGTAGAAGTCGGGGAGCTGCTCGGTGGTGATGGTGTAACGGCTGCGGGCCAGCAGCTCCGGTCCCCACGCAG
>DASXTW010000174.1:0-8101 GCA_036505215.1 Actinomycetota bacterium
TCGCCGAGTAGTCGCTGCAAGGACGTGACGAGCGCGCTCACGACCGTTGACCGCCGACCGCCAACGACGAGCGCCAGCGGATCACCATCGGCCTGGGCCCCGCGCACCAGGTAGTGGATGAGCGCCGTGGATCGCTCATCACACCATTGGAAGTCGTCGATCGTGATGAGCAGTGAGTCGCCGACACCGGCCGCGCGATGGGCCGCCTCGAACACGGACGACCAGTCGGGCCGCTGATCGCCCGGCTGCGGCGCGAGCATCGGGCCCAGGATCTGCCCAGCCGCGTGCGAGGAGCGCGCGAGCGCACGGGTAAGGTCGTGGCCGAGGGAGAAGGGCAGGCTCATCTCCGGCTCGTACGCGGAAACCGCAACCCGATCGGCCCGAACATTCCTCGAGGCCTCGTAGATCAGCCTGCTCTTGCCGACTCCGGGCTCGCCGTCCACGACCACGGCGGTCGGGCGCCGCTCGCGGCGCGCCCGAGCCAAAGCTCCACGAACCAGTTCGAGCTCGTGCGGGCGCCCGAAGAACTCGGCCATGCCCGCCACAATACCTGTACCTCGTTCGGCCGGATCCGAGGGAGTTCCCTCATGATACGAGCCGGCGGCATCCTTATCGTGCTTCTCACCGATGCGGTCCGGGCAATGGGCCCGGGCGGGAGGAAGGGAGAGGCAGATGCATGCACAGGTGATCACGTTCGGGCTGAATGGCATCACGGAGGAGCAGTTCCGCGAGGCTGCCGGGGCGGACGCGCCGACGTTCGCGACCCTTCCCGGCCTCCTCGCGAAGATCTGGCTCCGGGACCCGGAGACCAACACCTACGGAGGTCTGTACCTCTGGGCCGATCAGGAGGCCTACGAGCGCTACATCAAGGGCGACGTCTTCAACGCGATCAAGGCCGACCAGAACCTGGAGAACGTCGAGTCCCGCGATTTCGGTGTCTTCGACGATCTGTCCTCAATCACCATGCCGAAGCTGCGCGTGGACGCGTGAGCCGGCGCCAGACCTCCTGCCACCAATTGCCCCCGAGCGCGGCGTCGAGCCCGTCGATGATGGCCGTGCGCTGCTTGAGAACACGATCGGCTTTGGCCTTGCTGTCCAGCATGCCGGCGCAACGCCGAAGCGCTTGAAGCGAGAAGTTCAGAAGGATGTCGGTCGGCTCCGGTCGGCGCATCAACTTGCTACCGAAGGGGTAGGAGTCGAGACCCAAGCCGAAGGGGTCACTGAAGACGAACAGGGGGACCCCCACTGACGACCTGCTCGCCGAACTCCGGCGGGGCATCCTCGAAGGCTCCGAGGGGAGAGCCCTCGAGAAGCTGAAGCAGCTCCTGGCCTGCGTCGTAGACGAGATCGTCGTGGAGGGGCGCTCGCTGATCACCCCGTATTCCTTCTCGCCGGGTGTTCCTATGCCGTTCCCTTCGCGGAGGCGGACGGGAATCGAACCCCCCTGCCAGCTCTCCCCGGCACACCGGTTTTGAAGCTAGGTCCTGCACGCTTCTGGGGGCACCTTGTGGCACGGGGCGCGAGACGTGTACTCGTGGGCCTCCTGCCGGACCTCGCATACACATTGGCGTGGCTCGTCCTCGGGCTCGGGGCAGTCACAGCGCTCCTCGCGGCAGGGTTCACCCGGGGCGGACCGCGTCGGTGCACCGAGGCGTTGATGCCGGATGAGCTCGCTCGGCGGACGGGTACGGGACTAGCCTCTGAGATCAGGCGCAGGGAGAGGAAAAGCCCGAAAGCGCTTCAACTACCGCCCTCCCTACACGACGCGACCGAACTGAGATCGATCCTCTTGATGGCCACCGAGTCACGCCTCCTGGGCGAGATCGACGGCGACCGTGAGCGAGGATCGCCGCCATCCCCAGAGGTCGCCTCCGTATCCGGGTCGGTACTTGTCGTGGATCAGGCGACGGAATCGCTCGTCCTCGCTCACGTCGTTGATCCGGGCGCGTTGGATACCTTTCGAGGCCGCTTGGTGGGGTATGCAATCCTAGGGCCCCTAGGGATTAGCGCTGCGAGAGGTCGCCCCATATCTCGCCCCAATCTCTTTCGGTCGCGCCAGTTCGCCCTGGTCCGCTGCTGTCCGGGAGAGCGTTCCCGGGTGCCCCGGCCTGCCAGGATGAACACAGGCGGACGACGATGGACGGACATAACGCCTTTGCCAAGGTGGGGGTCGCGGGTTCGAATCCCGTCGTCCGCTCCAGAAAAAGGTTCCTGACCTGGGCAAACACGTTCTCCCCGAGTGTTCGGTCCGTTTCCTCGCTCCGTCTACCTCAACGAAATCACCAACGAAACGGCGGCAGGCCGTCCCTCTGGTGGACTCACTTGGTGCAGCCCCGAGGAAAAGATGCAAGTCACCGAGTCCCAGTAGATGGCCTGGAGGAACCAACGGTAGTCGCACAACCCCAGCAAGGTGGGGGGTCGTGTGACTTGGATGGCGGGGCGATCAGGCGGCCGGGCCCGTCCCGGGCGCGGGTTCCGGCACGCGGCGAGCCGGGCTCAGGTATGTATGCCGCCATGGGTAGGGGAGGGTCCTCATGGATCGGTTCGCCGTTCTCGAGCGTGCCCGGGTCCTCGTTCGGTCTCGGTGGGTAGCCACCGCGGCTTGTCGAGGCGTCTTCCGCTTCGGACGGGCTGCGGGAGAGAGAAGGCCGTAGGCCTGCGGCCTGAGGAACTGGGTCCAGGTCGGTCCGATCCGACGAGGCGCCGGGCCGAGGCCGCTTTGGCGAGCACTGTGGCGATGGGGGTGGCTGAGACTCGACGCCGCTAGAGGAGCTCGCCTCTGATCCTGAGGTAGCCCCACCTGGGGTTCTCCCTCGCCAACCGAACGATCAGGTGCTTGACCTGCGGATCGAGCGGAGGACGGCCGTGCCCGCGCGAGCGGCGCCCGCGTCTCCTCAAGAGAGCTCCCGGGGCCACCGGACCAGCGTGTCCGGGCGCACCAGGAAGCTCCTCCACGGCTCCCGTGAGAGCAGCCGGGCGGCCGCAGCCAGGAACACCCGATCGGCCGGTAGTGATTGGGACGCATCCTTCCTCGATGGAGGATCTTCAGTTGATGGCGGAGCACGGCCGTCTCCAGCTCTCGCTCATCGATGCCGCAGCGGAGGATCACGCGGAGCAGGCCCCGCAGGGACCCGGTACCGCGAGACCTCGAGCATTGTCAAGAGTGGGACTGCAGGTCGGCTCAGCTGCGAACGGCGACGTCAGAGCCAAGGTCGAGTTTCTTTACCCCACCGGGAGGAAAAGACGGTCACTTATAGGTTATTCGGTGGACGCCCCCTTGGTGGGTAGCAGATATCAGACGGGTTCGGGGGAGGACAGTTTCCATGCGGGACCTTAGGGTGGGGGTCGTCAAGGGGGACGAGATCCTCTCTCGAGGCCTGGTGGCCGCTCTGAACGAGGATGACTCCTTCAAGGTCTTCGTTCTCGAACCCGATGAGTCCCCGGAGGTCGAGCTCGACGTCGCCGTAGTCTCCTCAGGGGCAGCGAGCGTGGCCCTGCCGACCTGTCCCGTCATCATCATTTGTGAGGATGACGCCGACTGTGGCCAGGATGTATCCCACAGGATGGACGTTGCCGGCGCGTTTCGACGCCAAGGACTCACCGCGGAACGCCTCACGGCGGCCGTTCGGGCCGCAGCGGCCGGCTTGCATGTGGACTCACATGGCGAGGGCGAGCGGACAGCGAAGCTCCTGGATGTTCGTCGACTAGAGGTGCTCCGGCTCCTTGCCGACGGTGCCGATACCCGGACGATTGCGAGCAAGCTGCGGTGCTCTGAGCGGACGATCAAGAACCTCATCCATGACGTCGTCCTGAAGCTCGAAGTGGCCAACCGTGCCCAGGCCGTTGCGGAGGGAGTCCGCCGCGGCCTGATCTGATCGGCACGCCGCAACGTATTGCCACCCGCAGGGCACCTCTCGGGAATCCGTTTGGGAAGCATTTGCCCGTCCCTTTCCCAAAGAGGCGCCCGTTCGCCTATGTCGGTGCCTTCGAGCCCTGCTTGCATAAGGCGCTGGCGCGCCGGCTGGTCAAGCCTCAAGTCCGTACTTAAGACCTGCTCGCGCCGGATTTCGGACCGCGAAAGGGGGTGAGACCGTCCCGAACAGACCTCGTCGGTGGGGGCAAGGAGGAATTGGAGATTCACGACGAAAGGGGAGAGAGTGTGAAGCGCTCATTTGTTCTAGCAATGGTTGTCGCGTCCTTCGCGGTGATCCTTGGGGCACAGGCTGCGCTGGCCGATAGCCCGCATTTCGTCAGGGCGAGCGCAAGCCTGAGTGGCACGAACCTGGTCGTCTCGTTCAAGGAAGCCGGGCTCGGCACCAATCAGAACATCGACTATGTGGCGAGCGCAGACGCGACGGCGACGTACGTCTGCGTCAATCGGGGCGGGGCCAACCCGAGCGCCTCGAACAAGACCCAGGTAAGTGGGCCGGTGAGTGCCTCGGGCACGTTCAACTCGGGCAAGAACGGTCAGGTCACGGGATCACTCACGATCAACCCCCCCGCCCCGGGCGACTTCTCCTGTCCGCCCGGACAGAGTCTGGGGATCGCGCAGGTGGTCTACACCAACGTGCGGATCACCGATACGACCAACGGGGTCTTCGCGGATATCCCGGGGACGTTCGACACCGGTTGCCTGCTGCCGGACGTGCGGGGTGCCTGCTAGAAGCCGATCGCTCGACCCAGAGAACCGGCCCCACCGGGGCCGGTTCTCTGATTATCTGCGGCTGGAAGGCCAGGTTGACACGATGAAACAGCTGGCGGGATCGGCACTCCGGTCATCATCAAGACCCCTGCCGGCGGCTTCAACTGTCTCCCGACCCTTTAGGAAGGCTCTGGATTCTGTCTAGTAGCGTTCCAAGGCAGGCAGTCGGGGGTGTCGCCCTGACCGTGCCTTTTCGAGTCTTCTGCTGCGATCTTCTCCCTGCGGAGGCCCACGGACAAGGCTCGGACCCAAAGATCGAGTCCGAGCCTCATCAGTGCCGATCGGCCTGGGTCACCACCTCCTCCCACGTGGCCTCGTCCATAGCCGCGCACCGGAGGGCCAAGGTGTCGGAGGCGCCCTCTCGGGACCAGGTCATCCCTCGGCGCTTCAGCCGTCTGGCCACCACCAGATCCATGTTGTGCTCCACGGCTCCTGAGCCCCTGGCGCACAGCTCCGCGGTGGCTCCCCGGTCCCTCAGCCGGGACGCCGCGTGCAGCTTGGGCATGCCCGCCCTGACGTAGGCCAGGGTGATCCTGGCCTCCTCCGGATCGATGACCCGGCGCCGGATGAGCACGCTGGCCTCGGCCACCATCTCTTCCACCCGGCCCTGTACGGCCAGGGCCCACCACCTCGAGGCCACCTCCGAGGGCAGGCCGGGGGTGTGGTGGATCCTTCTGCGTCCGTGGAAGTGGTCCAGCTGGTGCTCGTCCACCCGGAGCCACTCGGCGAACAGCCCGGGGAGCCATCCCCCGCCGTCGGAGATGCCCAGCACGTACCGGGCCCGGGTGAGGCCGACCGCCCGCTCGGCCAAGCAGAACCCGGTCTGCCCGAACCCATCCACCTCCTGGAGGCTGGCGTAGGCCCCCTTGTGCAGCAGAAACGCTCTCCGGCGACGATGCCCGGCACCGGAGCGGCGAACCCGTTTGCCCGCGTACCAGATGAGGAGCTTGGCCTCGGCCGGCCGTCCCCGGCACCGGATCCCCGTCCCCGTCGGCCTCCACCACCACCATCCGGTGAGGACCTCCGGGACGGGGCAGCGCCCCGTCCTCGAACAACGTCTGGCGCATCCTCTCCCACCGCCGACGGACCCTGGACCCCGCTGTCCTGGCCGCCCGCCACACCCGGCGGTGGTCGATGCGGATCCGAAGGAGTCGGGACAGCAGGGTGGCTGCCTGGCGGAACGGGACCATCTGGCCGAAGAAGGCGAACTCCTCGGCCATGGACGGGGACAGGGTCTGGTTCGGCTGAAGGGCCCAGGGCCTGGTCCAGGGGATGGAGGTACCCCGAGGCGGTTTTCACTTTCCACCGGCTGAACCGGACCTCCCCGAACCGGGTGAGCACGTACCGAGACTCCCGGCGCTGGCGTGCCCCACCCGCTCGACAAGCGCTTCTTCCTCCAGGATGGGCATGGCCCGGGCCATGAGCTCTCGGCCGGCCGTGTTGAGAGCCCTGGCCACCACGTCCTCGAGCGGCCAGGGTGGTTCCCTCCGCCACCTCCACCGTGGCGGTAACCTGCATCGTGGGCATCGGGTTCGCCTCCCTGTTGCGTCAGGTCAGGGCGAACCTAGATGCCCTCGTCCCTAGATCAAGTACCCCCTCGAAGCTGCTTACCGCGGGACGCTACCACCCTGTCAGGTCAGCCTTGACATCCAGCGATTGTCAAAGTACCCTTGACGCGTGTCCGACTCCAAGAACGGCGAAGCTCCACGAGAGATCCCGCCCCTGATGGTTGCGACCTGGGAGGCAGCCACGTCGGATCCTGATCCCCTCGTGGCGCTGGGCGCGACCCGAGCGCTCACGGGTCTCCTGTCCACCTGGGAGGCGCGACTAGCCGGTGAAGCGGTGGCCAACGGAGCAACGTGGGAGACGATCGGGTCGACGGTCGGTGTGAGCCGACAGGCGGCTTGGGAGCGCTTCCACACCGAGGCGCACGAGTTTCGGGAGCGGTGGAAGAGCGAGATCCAGGACCTCCGCGACCGCCACCGGAAGGAGATGCACGAGCTCCGCGACCGGCTCAAGGACGAAGCGCGGTCGCGTCGCCGCTCCCGTCGTTGAAGCTCATGGAACGGCTGCCTCCACTCAAGGAGGCTCGCCGCCGTCAGGTCGAGGCGGAGCGCCAACTCCAGGCACAGCGAGAGCTGCTCGCTATCGCCGCCGTGGCCATCCTCCTCAATCCTCCTGGCATCGGGCGGATCCTCATAGCTCTTCCTCGCGGACCGGTCCTACCATTGCACGGTGACCCTCCTGGGGGACGCGCTTGAGGCGATCTGCGGGAGCCGTGGAAGCTTCCGCTCGCTCGTCGGGACCGGAGTCGGCAACGGGGGTCGCCGTCTCCGGCTAGTGGATCCTCCGCCCGGATCACCTCCGAGGCGAGGACGAGACGGAGGACGGTCCGCTCGTCATCGTGCACGCGGGCAAGCGGTGGTGGAGCGCGCTCCTTCGTGGAGGTGTCGGTGGGCCCGCGCGTCCTGGCGGAGGAGCCCTCGGCGTGGCCGGGTGGTCGAGGAGGGCGGCGTCGAGCTCCGGGTCCGGGAGGACAAAGGCGAGTCCTGGTACCGGGCCATGGCCCTGATCGAGCAAGCGGGCATCGGGGTGGTGGTGAGCTCGGACCTGCCGCTCGAGGTGGTGGTGGCGATGGCCGTGTCGGTGGAGCCGATCAGGTGAGCGAGCTCAGCGATTCCTCGAGCTGCTCCATACGAGCGATTCGCGGTGGCGGACGCTTCGGGCCTCCGGTCGGCACTGGTGGGCACTTCGCGCGGACGCAGGAAGCCTTCCAGCGAGCCGTGGCCTCTCGCAGAGGGGCCACCGCGGTGTACGGCGGCAGAGCCGAGGCCCCGCAGGCCCAGGAGCGGGACGAGCCGTGGCGGCTGTGGCTCGCCCCGCCGGGTCGGGTCCGGGCGGAGTTCGCGGCGGGCGAGGAGACGGCGGTGATCCAGGGCGACACGTGGTGGAGCTGGAGCCCCTCGTACGGAGCGAGGACGAATCAGGGGAGCCCTCGACACAGCCACGGGACCGGCCCCGCGGACTCGCTGGTGCACCCGGCGGCCTGCTGCCTGCGATGGACGCTATCACCCTGAGTCTGGACCTGGGAGGGTTTCGGGTGGTCCAGACGAGGGAGAGACCGTGGTCGCGGCGGCGGAGAACCGCGTTCTCGATCTCCAGCATATGTCCGCGCTTGGCGCACGGCAGCAGGCTCCGGAGCAACAGATGGACCAAGACCTGATCACGGGGCGGGGACGGTACCGGACGCGCTCGTCAGGAGGCGAATCGGAGTTCTTACACCCTTCAGGTCGGCGGTCGGTCGGTTGACCCACTACCGCGGCCGCATGCCCACTTGCTAGCCTCACGCCACTGCCTTGGCTGGGACGGCGGGCGAAGCTTGCCGGAGGTGGGGAGGAG
>DASXTW010000175.1:0-17074 GCA_036505215.1 Actinomycetota bacterium
GACGACGACGAACGACACCTGGTGGAACGGATCCCCGATCGATTCCGCCTCTTCTACTGGACCCCCATCGGGCTGGCCCGCGGCCGGGTGGCCTCGGCACTTCGGTTGCTTCGAAGGTCCGACCTCGCGCCGCTCCGGGCCCCGGCGAGCGAGCTGCTCGAGTGGCTCGCCGCGTTCCGGCCCGACGCGGCGGTGGAGCTCGACTACGCCTCGGTTTCGGACCTCTTCACCTGGGACGAGCTGGACAACGACCACAGCGGCCGCGACATACAACAGGCGGTCGAGGCGATCGGCGAGCCGGGCGCCATGGCCAAGGCCGCCGAGCTTTATCAGGCCGTGGCCGGTCGTTGGGCTGATGCGATGAGCCGCGAGTCGCTGAACTAGGCGTGGCGAGGGGCAGAATCGAACTGCCGACACCGCGGTTTTCAGCCGCGTGCTCTGCCAACTGAGCTACCTCGCCTGGGAGAGCGGTCCCGACCGGATTTGAACCGGCGTTCTCCGCCTTGACAGGGCGGCGTGTTTGACCGGGCTACACCACGGGACCATATTCAGTTCTGCGTACCCCCAACGGGATTCGAACCCGTGTCTCCGCCTTGAAAGGGCGAGATCCTAGGCCGCTAGACGATGGGGGCGACCCCATGCGCCCCCGGCCCGGGGGCAGCGCAGGTCAGTATACCGTCCGGTACGGCGGACCATCTCCGGTCACCGGCCCCAGAGGTGGTGCAGCCACGCCCGGGAAGGGTCAGCGGGGCATCGATCCGGCGGCGATCACGCTCACCAGGGCTGCGACCACGGCCATGATCAGGAGGGCGACGGCAAGGTCGGATCCTCGCCGCCGAACCGTGGGCGGACCGAGCCGATGAAGCGGTGGTGCCGGGCACCGAGCAGGTGTGATCTCCGACACGGCGCGTCCCGGCCATCCGACTCAAGCCCCCTGCCCGAGCCCGAAGGCACCCGGTTTGGGCGAACGGCCTATCCAGGCTTAGCAAGCTCCTGCCGACACCGGTATCGATGGACTGGAAGACACGGTTCCCGGTAGGACTGGCCCTGCTGGCGGCGCTGATGCTGGCCGGTGGAGTGTCCGCGGCGACTTCGATGAAGCTGGCCTCGGCGCAGAACAAGGCCGCCCTGGTGCTTGCCTCACATCATGAGTCTGCGGATCCAAAGGAAGACGAGGATCCCGGCGAGTCCGAGCCTTCAGAGGAGTCCGAGCCGGCGGACGAGTCCGAGCCAACCCACGGTGGTGGCCGGAGCATGCACGGCGGTTCGGTGGAACGCTTCCACGAAGACTGCGAACTCCCCGAGGGTGTCCCCGCCCTCGAGGGCAACTTCACCCACGGCGACTACGTGAGCGCCTTTGCGAAGGCCGGGGATCATGAGGCCCTACTGGCGGCCGCGCACAGTCCCTGTGGAAAGCCGATGAAGGGCAAGAAGGCGAACGACAGGGCCCACGGCAAGAGCGCCAAGTCCCACGCCAAGAGCGGCCACCACGGGAAGAGCAAGAACCACCGCTCCTGAGACCGGTCTTACCCTCTTCTGAAGGTCACCTTCTTCGGGCGCGCCCGAATCTCTTGGCCGAGTGGTGTTCCTGAGCCAGCCGCCGCAGGGCCATCAGTGCGGCCTCGAACACCACCGTTCCCACGATGGCGCTCTCGACGGCGTCCGCACGCGACGTGGTGGCACGGACGTGCTCGAGCTCCCTCGTCGCGAGCTCATATGCCACCTCGGCGTAGGGCCGGAAGGCCTGGACGTCGTAGTCAAGGCCCAAGCGGCGGAGGGCGACCAGCGTATCCGCTAGGGCTCGGCGAGCAGGCGCATCCGCGCTGACGTTCCACCCGAGGCTAGCGACGAATCGATCGACCTCGGACCGAGCACGAACGACGTCTTGTGGGACAGGACCGATGTCGGGAAGAGGACCCAGCGCGTGATGGGCGACCCCGAGCACCTGGTGCATGGGGATCCGCTCGTCGCCGACGGCCTGGAGCACCTTGCGTACGGCACCCACTCCGAGGCCGCCGACGTCCATCAACGCCCGGATGAGCCGAAGACGGTGGAGGTGGTCCTCGCCGTAGTCGGCCTGGTTGGGCGCCGTGGAGATGCCCGGCGGTAGGAGCCCCTCGCGCAGGTAGTACTTGATCGTGGGAACCGAGATGCCGCTTCGGCGGCTGAGCTCGGAGATCTTCACCTACAACCTCCTCGTTTCAGCAGACCCGGTCACTCGGTGTTGACATGCTGAGTGGATAGTAGCACTATCTATCATGGATAGCACCACTATCCGGGCGGGGGGCTCAGTCAGAGTGAGGACGGGTTAGAGGAGGCTGGTATGGAAGCCGTCGTGTCGCTGTCGAAGGACGCCCGTACCACCGCAGGAGTGATCCTGTTGACGATCGTTGCCGTCGAGTACGGAGGGACGTTCATGCTTCGCGTCGTGCGGGGGCGGGTCCCGGCGACGGAGTTCCAGAAGGCGTTCTTCCGAGCGGGGCACGCTCATGCCGGCGTGCTGGTGATCCTGGCACTCGTGGGCCAGATCCTGGCGGACGGGGCCGGCATGCACGGTGTGCCATCCAGTCTCGCCCGAAGCGGGATCCCGCTGGCGGCGATCCTGATGCCCGCCGGCTTCTTCTTCTCCTCGGCCGGACGTGGTGTGAGCAAGCCGAACGGGTTCGTCGTCCTTCTCTACGCCGGGGCGGCGTCGCTGGCGATCGGCGTGGTCGCGCTGGGGGTGGGGCTGCTCACGTCCTAGCGGCGTTCCCGGAGAATCCGAAAGGTCTCGGGTTCCCGGGTTCGCTCAGGCGGCTCTGTCGCTGGATCCCTGCTGGCGGCCCGAGGTCTCGGTATCGGGATGTTCGGCCAGGGAGCGGATCAGCGGTGCGGGCAACGCTCGGGTGACGCCCGGCAGACTCATGATCTTGGCGATGATCTGGTCGATGAGATGGCGCGTCGAACCCGCCCCGGCGAGGGCGACCGCGTCGAAGGCCCCACTCACGTCCTCCGCCGAGAGGACGCCGGGGATGGCCATGACCCTCTGAGCGAGTGGTTCTCCGCGCGCTTCGGTCTGGATCAGCACGTATGCCCGCAAGGGACTCCTCCTCCCCATCTACTTGTAAGGGCGCAACATCCGGGGCAAGGCATACATTCCGACGGAAGAACAAGAAAAAGGTGAGCCGGCCATTGGAGTCTCGTGTGAGCTTCTGGTCCGGGACGTGGGGGGGATCCTCGCCCAGGTCCAGTCGGCTGAGCTGCTCGGTCGACCTGGTCCCCAGCGAACGCCCTCACGTTCGCGCGATCAATCGCTTCCCCCTTCCTCGCGAGGGATGGTTGCGTCCACCGAAAGTCTGACGAATCTCATCGCCGCATCGGGCTTGACAGCGCTAGGCTAAGTACGCTAGGTTAACCCCGCTAGTATACTTATACCGGACGCTACAGGGGAGAGGAGGCGGGATGCTCGAGCGATTGGGCCGCTTTACCGTCCGGCGGCGAAGGTGGATCCTCATCGGGACGGTCATCGGAGTCGTCGTGGCCGCGGGATTCGGCGGGAGCGTGATAGAGCGGCTGTCGAACGGCGGGTTCACCGACCCCAACTCGCAGTCGGAGCGCGCCGAGGAGATCCTGGACCGTGTCTTCCACGCGGGAAACCCCAACTTCGTGCTCCTCGTGACCGCCCGTCAGGGGACGGTGGACGATCCGGCGGTGGCCCAAGCGGGGGCGGCGCTGACCCAGGAGGTCGCTGCCGAGGCGGGCATCCAGCAGGCCTTCTCCTACTGGAGCCTCGGTTCGCCGGTGCCGCTGCGTAGCACCGACTCGAGGCAGGCCATCCTTCTCGCCAGGATCTCAGGGAACGACGACGAGATACGAGATCGGGTCAAAGAGCTCTCCCCGAGATACACGCGGTCCAACGGACCGATCAGAATCGCCGTCGGCGGCCAGGCGGAGATCTTCAGACAGGTTGGCACCCAGGTCGAGGAGGACCTGCGGAAGGCGGAGACGATCACGTTTCCGATCGTCCTGGTCCTGCTGGTCTTGGTCTTCGGAAGCGTGGTCGCGGCCGGGCTTCCCCTGGCCATCGGGGGCCTTGCCGTCGTCGGCACCCTCCTCGTGCTGCGAATCATCGCCTCTTTGACCGATGTCTCGATCTTCTCGTTGAACCTGACGACTGCTCTCGGCATCGGGCTCGGGATCGACTACAGCCTGTTCATCGTGTCGAGATACAGGGAGGAGATGCGTCACGGGCTCTCGCCCCACGAGGCTGTGGTGCGAACCGTCCAGACAGCCGGCCGGACAGTGTTGTTCAGCGCGCTCACCGTGGCCATCTCGCTGGCCGCGCTCTTGATCTTCCCTCTGTTCTTCCTCCGATCGTTTGCCTACGCGGGGATCGCCGTCGTGGCTCTTGCCCTGCTCGGCGCCATCGTGTTCCTGCCCGCGCTGCTGGCGGCCCTGGGGACGAGGGTGGACCGTCTGGTCCTGTGGCACCGAACGCCGAAGGAGGTCGGCGAGGGACTGTGGCACCGGATCGCAACCTTCGTGATGCGACGGCCCGTGCCGATCGCGGTGGCCGTCACCGCGCTCCTGCTGGTGCTGGGTGCCCCGTTCCTCCGGGTGAGCTTCGGGCTCCCGGACGATCGGGTACTGCCGCGGACTGCGTCCAGCCGTGAGGTCCAGGATCAGATCCGCACGAACTTCTCCTCTGCAGAGGCCTCGGCTCTCTCCGTGGTGGCGGAAGCAGCCCCGGCCACGGCCACCGACCGGGATGCGCAGATCGACCGGTACGCACGCCAGCTGTCCCGGCTGGCGAGCGTGGCTCGAGTGGATGCCTTGACGGGGTCCTACGTCCGCGGCGAGCTGGTTGCGCCCCCGGGTCCAGCGTCAGCGCGATTCGCCGGTGCGTCGAGCACGTGGCTGTCGGTGGTGCCCTCCGTGGAGCCGCTGTCCGGTGCCGGGGAGCGGCTCGTGCACGATGTCCGCTCGGCAGAAGCACCGTTCCAGACGCTGGTCACCGGCCCGTCGGCTCAGCTCGTCGACTCCAAGGCTGCCATCTTCGGCCGGGTCCCGGTGGCGGCCGGGCTGATAGCACTGGTCACATTCGCAGTACTGTTCCTGATGACGGGCAGCGTCCTGGTGCCGATCAAGGCGCTCGTGCTGAACCTGCTCAGCCTGTCGGCCACGTTCGGGGCCATGGTCTTCATCTTCCAGGAGGGGCACTTCGCCGGGCTGCTGAACTTCACGGCCACCGGGATCCTGGACAGCGCGATGCCCGTGCTCATGTTCTGCATCGCCTTCGGGCTGTCGATGGACTACGAGGTTTTCCTGCTCTCCCGGATCAAGGAAGAGCACGACGCCACCGGTGAGAACGTGGGCTCCGTCGCTGCCGGGCTCGAGCGGACCGGCCGGATCGTCACCGCCGCCGCGGCCATCCTCGCGGTCGTGTTCATCGCCTTCGCCACATCGGAGATCACGTTCATCAAGCTGTTTGGCGTCGGGATGGCTCTTGCCGTCATCATGGACGCGACCTTGATCAGGGGAGCGCTCGTGCCGGCGTTCATGCGCTTGGCAGGCAACGCGAACTGGTGGGCTCCCGGGCCGCTTCGCCGGCTCTACGGACGGTTCGGTCTCTCCGAAGGAGAGGGGCCCGGGCCACCCTCGCCGGTGGGTGCAAGAGCAGACGGCGAGCTGGCCGACCTGGCCGGTTCGAGGAGGCGCCCGTGACCAGGGCGAACACGACATCTTCCTCCCCCCGTCGGACGCGGGCCCGGCGGGGGGAAGGGGAGAAGCTCCGGGAGCAGATCCTCGAAGCGGGGGAGCGCCTCCTCATCGAGACCGGCGACGAGGAGGCGGTCACCATCCGAGCCGTGGCCGAGGCGGTGGGGGTGACCCCGCCTTCGGTCTACCTTCATTTCGCCGACAAGGACGAGCTCCTGTTCGCCATCTGCGAGCGGCACTTCGCGCAGCTCGACCGGGTCACGGAGGAGGCGGCGGCCGGCTCCGACGACCTCCTGGAGTCGTTGGCGCGGAGGGGTCGGGCTTACATCCGGTTCGGGATCGAGCATCCGGAGCAGTACCGGATCCTGTTCATGCGGCCTCCGTCCCACACGCCGGAGAGCTTCCAGGTGGACCGGCTTCGCGATGCCGCGGCTTTTGGGCATCTGGTCGAACACGTTTCGAAGTGCGTACAGACGGGGTTGATCGACGGTGATCCTCTCCTCGTGTCGCTCGGGCTGTGGGCGGTGGTTCACGGCCTGACGTCGTTGCTGATATCGAAGCCGGAGTTCCCCTGGCCGGATCTCGACGTGATGATCGACCACGTGTGCCGGACCACGATCCGGGGGCTCGCAGACTCGCCCTGAAGAGCGGGATGCTCACGTCAGGAGCCGTCGACCCCCCGCGCCGGCCCACCGGGGACGGCGGCGAGCGTCAGGGTTGCGCCCGCGGGGTCGGAGACGATGGCGAATCGGCCGATGGGGATGTCCATCGGCGGCATCACGATCCTGCCGCCGAGCTCCTCCGCCCGCGCGGCGCTCTTGTCGGCGTCCGCGACGCTGAACGAGACGGTCCACTGCGCCGAATCCCCCTCCTGGGGAGTGGGGGCGTGGACCCCTCCAATGACTAGGTCTCCGAGGGAAAGGATCGCCCGGGGGATGCTTGCCGGCACATCCTCGGCCTTCCATCCGAAGAGATCGCCGTAGAAATCCTTCGCCGCGTGCACGGCGGGGGTGACCAGTTCGTTCCAGCTCCACGCGCCGATCTCGTTGACGAAGCCCGCTCCGATGTGGCCCTTCGCCTCCCACAGCGTCACCACCGCGTCCGCAGGGTCGCGGATCAGGGACACGCGCGCCGCCCCCTCGATGTGGAAGGGTTCCATGAGAATGGTCGCCCCAAGGCGATCGCGCCCTAGAGGTCGCGTCTTCGACGTCGTCAACCGAGATGGATGAGCTCCATCCGGTCCCCTCGT
This sequence comes from Actinomycetota bacterium, assembly GCA_036505215.1. Lineage (GTDB taxonomy): Bacteria > Actinomycetota > UBA4738 > UBA4738 > UBA4738 > DASXTW01. Next base: position 6,947 of record DASXTW010000175.1, read on the forward strand.
CCTCGGAGTGCTCGTGGATCCCGGCGACGTCCTTGCCGTGGAGTCGGCACATCGTGTAGGTCCCGGAGTCACCGGCCGGGAGGTCCTCCATCTCCCAGCCGAGCAAGCCGTTGTAGAAGGCCTTCGCCCCGGCTACGTCGGTCGTCCCGAGGTCGATCCAGCACAACGTTCCATTCGGGTAGCTCTTCACATCGCCCATCTCGTCCTCACTCCGCTTCGTCTGGATGAGCGCGTATGCCTCTAACGATTCCTCCCGTCACGCACATTCCATCGCTTGCTCGGTTTCGTCTTCGCCTGCCAGCACCACCGCTTCTGCAGGAGGGCTGCCGTCTGCAGCCGCAGCATTGGCGTCGACCACGTCGGATGATCGCCGGAGCGGGGGGATGGCTGCGGCGGCCACGATCCCCGCCACGACCAGGATGACCGAGCCCACAGCGATGGCCCGCGCGTAGCCGCTCGTGAGGGCGATCGCCAGCCGGGCCGGGGTCGATGCGGAGCCCGCCAGCAGGCCCGCCGTGCGGCCGGCCGCCACCGTGGCCAGCGCCGCCAGCCCAATCGACGCACCAACCGTGCGGGACGTGTTGAGAAGCCCGGAGGCGAGGCCGGCATCCTCGCGGGGCACACCCGCGGTCCCAGCAATGGTCACGGGTGTGACCGACAGCCCGAGCCCCAGCCCGAGCAGCACGAATGGCCCGAACAGGTCGGGCAGGAACGCACTGGTCGGCGTGATCCGCGAGAGCCACACGAGCCCTGCCGCCGACACGACCGTGCCCACCACGAGCAGCGCCCGCGAACCGACGCGCGTTACGAGGCGAGAGGCGACCTGGGCCCCCGCCGCGATCAAGAGCGTCTGGGGGAGGAAGGCCAGCCCAGCTTGCAGCGGGCTGTAGCCCAGAACTCGCTGCATGTAGAGCGTCTCGAAGTACCAGGCGCCGAACACCGCCGCGAACAGCAGCAACATGAACAGGTTCCCGCTCGAGACCGACCGGGACCGGAAGATCCGGAGCGGCATGAGCGGCGAGCGGGCGAGCTTCGCTTGGATGAGCAGGAATGCACCGAGCATCGCGAGCGCCAGGCCGAGCGGGAGGAGCGTCTGCGGTGCAGTCCACGAGTAGGTCTCGGTGCGGACGATCGCGTAGACCAGCGCCACCAACCCGCCGGTGACAGTGAGCGCTCCGGCAATATCCAGGCGCCGATGCGTCGGGTCGGCCCTCGATTCGGACAGAAACGCACGTGCCCCCAGCAACGCTATGACTCCGATGGGGACGTTCACGAACAGGATCCATCGCCAGGTGATCAGATCGGTCAGGATCCCCCCGAGGAGAGCGCCCGCTGACGCACCCGCCGCCGCCACAGCGCTCCACACCCCGAGAGCTCGTGCCCGGGCCGGTCCTTCCGGGAAGCTCGTGGTGAGGATGGTGAGCGTTGCCGGAGCCAGGACCGCCGCCCCCAGGCCCTGAAGAGCCCGGGCTGCCACCAGCATCGCCTGGTTCTGGGCCATGCCGCCGGCCAGGCTGGCCACGGTGAACATGCCAAGGCCCAACATGAACATGCGCCGGCGACCGAAGAGGTCCCCGGCCCTGCCGCCGAGCAGAAGGAAGCCGGCGAACGTCAGGGTGTACGCGTTGACGACCCACTGCAGGCCCAACGTGCTGAACCCCAGATCGGCCTGGATCGAGGGAAGGGCTACGTTCACGATGGAGATGTCGAGTACCACCATGAACTGCCCGAGGCATACGAGCGCGAGCACCAGCCAGGCGGGGGCGGAACGTCCCGACGCTGTGGCGATCATTCCTTCTGGGCGTGGTGTTGCCCATTCGGTGGCTTGCGTGGTTGAGCTCATCGATTGTTTCCCTCTTCGCAGTGGCCGTCCCAGTCCGCCCCCGAATGGGGGGTCGATGGGTATCTGGTGGCAACACCCATGGACCGGACCGAATTCCGGGTCCGCTCGGGCCTGTTACGCGGCTTCCTCCCCACCCGGAACCAGCGCGGAGAGTGACCGGACCAACGCGGCGGGCAGGGCTCGCGTCACGCCGGGAAGCTCCCGGATCCTCTCGACGACCGTCTCGAGCAGATCACGCATCGACTCGGCCCTGGCCAGGGCGATGGCGTCGAAGGCTCCGGTGAGGTTATCCGTCCACTCGATCCCGGGGATGGATCGAAGAGCCGCCGCGAGAGGCTGGCTTCCATTCTGGGTCTGGACCAATACGAACGCCTTCATGTAGGGCTCCCTCATACGGCCCGGCGGTAGCGGCGGACGGCGAGCGGCGCGAACACCAGCACGATGCCTGCCATCCAGGCCAGCGCCTGGAGGAGATCGGACGCTACGGGTCCCCCCAGGACGAGGTCACGGGCTGCCGACACCGTCACCGAGACCGGCTGGTGACGGGCGAACGCCTGTAGCCACCCAGGCATCGAGCTAACCGGCACGAATGCGGAGGAGGCGAAGACCAGGGGGGCCAGCACGGGGAAGGTCGCCGCCTGGGCCGACTCCGGATCGCCGACGGCAAGGCCGACCGTAGCGAAGACCCACGCCATGGTGTACCCGAACAAGAGCACCAGCACCGTGGCGGCCAGAAACGGAACCACCCCGTTGTGGATCCGGAAGCCGACGGCGAATCCCACCGCCGTCATGAGCGCGACGACGAAGACGTTTCGGACGAGGTCGGCGATGGTTCTCCCGGTCAGCACCGCCGAACGGGCCATCGGCAGGGACCGGAACCGTTCGAGCAGCCCGCTCTTCAGGTCGGTGGCGAGGCCGATGGCGGCCGCCAGCGAGCCGAACACCACGGTCTGCACGAAGATCCCGGGCATCAGATAGTCGACGTACGGGGTATTGCCCGGCAGCTTGATGGCGCCGCCGAACACGTACCGAAACATCAGCACGAAGATCACCGGCTGGATCGTCGAGAACACGAGCAGCTGCGGCACGCGGCGGTATGCGATCAGGTTGCGCACGGCGACGGCGAAGGAGTCGCGGGCGGCCCCGACCACACGGCCGGCGCCGCGTGGTGCCTCGATCGCCGGAAGGGTCACTGCTGTCGTACTCATCGAGCACCTGCCTTCACGAGACGCTGTCCGTTCGGAGGGGGAGCGGCTTCGACGTGCCGGCCGGTCAGGGCGAGGAACACATCGTCCAGACTGGGCTCGCGAACCGTCAGCGTGGCCGGGGTGATCCCGTTCGCGTCGAGCGTGCGGAGCACCTCGATCAGCACCTTCGCGCCGTCCTCGGACGTGATGCGGAGCGTGGCCCCGTCGCGCTCGGCCCGATCACCAGTCAGCCCGGACACCAGTGCTTCGGCCCGAGCGGCCTCCTGGATGTCGCTCATGCCGAGCTCGGTGACCGTGTTCCCCAACTGCGACTTCAGAGCCGCCGGGGTGTTGTCGGCGATGACCCGGCCCTTGTCCACGACGACGATGCGTTCGGCCAGCCGATCTGCTTCCTCCAGGTACTGGGTGGTGAGCAGCACGGTGGTCCCGTCCGCCACTAGCTCCCGGATCACCTCCCACAGCTCGTTTCGGCCTTCCGGATCCAGGCCGGTGGTCGGCTCGTCCAGGAACAGGACGGGGGGCCGGTGCACCAGGGCCGCCCCGACGTCGAGGCGCCGACGCATCCCGCCCGAGTACGTCCGCACCGGCCGGTCCGCAGCATCGGCGAGGCCGAACCGCTCCAGGATCTCGCCGCCCCGCGACTCGATGTCCCTACCGCGAAGCTGCGTCAGCCGGCCGATGAGGCGGAGGTTCTCCCGCCCCGTGAGGTTCGGATCCACTGCGGCGTTCTGGCCGGCAAGCCCGATCCGGTGGCGCACCGCCTCGGCTTCGCGCACGACGTCGTGGCCGAGCACCGTGGCCCGACCGCCGTCCGGAGCGATGACCGTGGCGAGCACCCGCACCGCGGTGGTCTTTCCGGCACCGTTCGGGCCCAGCAGCCCGAACACCGAACCGGCCGGGACCTCGAAGTCGATCCCGTCCAGGGCCACGACCTGGCCGAACCGCTTGGCCAGGCCCTCCACGAGGATCGCTGGGTCACTCATGCGCTGATGCTCTCACGATGCTTGGAATATGTCAAATGTCGATAACCTCAATGATCGGGAAAGTTTAAACATCGGAGTGATCGGTGTATCATGAGTGACATGAGTGTCCATGAGCCCCGAGGCAAGAAGGCGGTCGCCGCCGAGGTGTGGAGACTCATGCTCGAGTGCTCCATGGCCCAGTTCGGGCGAGCCTCCGGGATCCTCCAAGACCTCGGCCTCACGCCTGGGCACATGAAGCTTCTGATGCAGCTCGAGGAGGGCGATGGTCGCGCCATGGGGTCGTTGGCCCACTCGTTCCATTGCGACGCCTCGACCATGACGTGGCTGGTGGATCGGCTGGAGGAGCGAGGCATGGTCGAGCGACGGATGCTGCCCAGCGACCGACGCGTGAAGGCGGTCGCCCTGACGCCGCTCGGGGTCGAGACGAAGGCGCAGCTGGCCGATCGCCTGTACGAGCCCCCAGACGCCCTCCTGGTGCTGGATCACGCCGCTCTGGAGGGGCTCCGGGACGCGCTGGCGAACATCCGAGGCTCGACGCCAGGGACGCAGGGCAGCATCGCAAAGGAGCGCGTCGAAACGGCGTAAGCCGTTGCGGCGTGGGCCACGGGGTTAGGAACCCGCCAGGATTCGTGAGAGATCACGCATCGAAACGATCCCCACCAGGCGATCATTCTCCTTGACCGGGAGATGGCGGAAGCCACAGGTGAGCATGAGGTCGAGCGCCTCCTCGGCTCGGGCTTCCGGCGACACGGTGAGGGGATCTCGAGTCATCCAGCTCGCGACGGAGGAGGTGCGGCCAGCATCCGAGTGGTGCACGAGAGATCGCATGACATCACGCTCGGTGAAGATCCCGATCAGGTCTGAACCGTCGACCACCAGAACGGACCCGGCCTTCCCGGCCAGCATGGCGGAGGCTGCCTGCATGACTGTGACCGAGGGAGAAACCGTAATGAGATCAACGGTCATGATTTCTCGGATCTTTGCCATGGTCTCCTCCCTCTGATCGAACACCAAGACTATGTCTCTTGAAAGGCGTACGGTTCGGTGCAAGGCAACCACGGAGGCGGGATGGTCGAGGCGTATGTGCTGATCCAGGCTAAGCCCGGCCCAGCCGGCCAAGGGGTGTCGAAGGAGGTCGCCACGGTCGAAGGGGTAACCTCTGCGGAGGATGTCTCCGGTCCCTACGACGTCATCGCCCGGGCCCAGGCACGCAACCTCGACGAGCTCGCCAGTCTGGTGGTGGCCAGGATTCAACTCCTGGAGGGCGTGACCCGGACCCTGGCCTGCCCAGTGATCCATTTGGGTTAAGAATCGAGGGACGCCAAGGTCCACGGGGTATCCAGCGGAGGGCGTTTACCGAAGCCTAGCCCGACTCCCGATCGATCGGGCATCCCCTAGACGGATTCCGCCCGGAGGCAGGTGATGGTGCGGGTAACGCCGTCCACGCCGTGAATGTCGGTCGCCACGAGCCGCCCCAATTCGTCCAAGGTCGCCGCCTCGGCGGATGTGATTACGTCGTAGGGGCCGGTGACGAATTCGGAGGAGATGACCCCCTCGATCAGGGCCACGTCCCGGGCGACCTCAGGGCCCATCCCAACGCGCGTTTGGATCAAGACGTAGGCCCGAACCATCGCACCCCCCACGGTCACCCTACTCCGTTTGGGTAACCGCCGGGGCTGGCTCCCTCAGAGCTTAGGCTTGTCACATGACAGGTTGCGGCTGCCAGGGCGATTACCACCGCTTCTTCAGCAAGCGGTTCGCCCGGAGTTTTGCCAAGAAGTACCGGAAGCGCGGGCTGGACAAGACCGCGCGGAAGATGGCGGCTTTCCTGCGGGATTGCGGTATCGAGGGCGCCACCGTCCTCGAGATCGGCGGTGGCGTCGGCGAGATCGAGATCGAGCTCCTGAAGGCGGGCGCGTCCCGGGCCCAGAATCTGGAGCTCTCGACCGGATACGAGGAGGAGGCGCGCAAGCTCGCGGAGGAGGCGGGTGTCGGAGAGCGCGTCGACTGGCGTATCCACGACATCGCCTCCGATCCCGAGCGGGTCGAGCCGGCCGACATCGTAGTCATGCACCGGGTCGTGTGCTGTTACCCGGACTACGAGCGCCTGCTAGGAGCGGCCGCCGACCATGCGCGGCGCGCGCTCGTGTTCAGCTATCCGCCAAGGAACGCGGTCTCCCGCGCCTTCTACGGCGTCTTCAACCTCGTGATGCGGCTGATGCGAAGCAGCTTTCGCGGCTTCGCCCACCCGCCGGGCGCGATGCTCGCCGTGGTTGAGCGGCGCGGGCTGAGGCGCACGTACCAGCACCACGGCCGAGTGTGGCAGGTCGCCGGACTCGAGCGCGCTTCGTAAGGAACCCGGCCCGCGCGGGAAGACCGCGCCCCGCTCCTCACTGCCCTCAACGCTCTCGCCCGCGGGCCGACCGACCGACATGGACTGCTTGGCGTACCGCGGCCTATTGGCCCCGATCTGTGCGGGCCGGCCTTCGCTGGCCTTGGCAGGGGCGATCCTCATGCCGATCCTTGTGTCGTGGCCCTCGCCATTCGCCAGGCTGCGTGGGCCATGCGGAGTGCTTCGAGCGCGAGGGCTGGGAATTTGTCTAACGCACCCAGTTCTCGCGAGGGCTGGCTGAGCGGTTCGCGCAGGGCATTGGTCCCGCCGAGTTCGTGAACGTGACTGGACGGAGACCGGACCGCGACCCTCGAGGTGAAAGTAGATGATCGGGAGTAGGCATGTACCAGCACTTTGGTCCGTGGACCCAACTGTACGGAATCCGAAAAAATGTCCGCAGGTAAGCGGCCTGCAGGTCATCCTGACCAACCGACACGGCAAGATCCGGCCTGACGGGTACCGCCGCTCGCCGTGAGGGGTTCGGGCCCCGTTAGCAGAACACTCGCGAGCTCCTGCCGAGCAGCCTCAGGGCAGTTTCGGGCGCCCAACCACCATCCTTCTGGTCGCATCGATCTCCCAAAGCATCGGCGAGGGGTCCTCGCCTGCCGTCACCACCCAGACGAACCCTTGGAGACAACCTCCAGCGGGTTCGACCCCCGAACGAGAGGGGTGGTGTGCCTGGGCAGCCCCCCGGAGGTGCACCACGGTCGAGTTCTGGGGGGCAGCCGCCAACGCTCATCCAACGGCTCGGGGAAACTGGTAACTACGCGGGACGCGTCCCTGGTCCTGCCGTAGGACCGTAGGTCTACACTCCTTCGAACCGCAGCCTGACGATGGTGACGGCCGGGGTCGGACCAACACCCGTGTCCGCCGAGAGGATGAGGATGCCGGAGGGAGCTTCCGGTGGACTGAACCTGAGATCGCCGGAGAAGGGCGCTGGCTCGTATGCTCCGGCCATCAGGATGCCGTTCTGGCTGTCCGCACGCAGGAGCATGTTGCCCGCGTCGTCCTCGATCCTCGCGTGAAGGGTTCCCTCGTAGGCAACGCCCCGTCCGCTCACGCGCAAGGGCGAGGATGCCGGATCGCCGGGTTCTGGCGTGTTCACGACGATGTTCTCGCTCTCCAGCCCGGCGACGAACCATGCGGGGTGCTCTGCGCCCTCCAGGCCGATCAGACGGAGCGTATGGCGCGGGCCCGGAAAGGAAGGCGGCTCCGCCTCCCCGATGTACGGCCGAAGGATCACCGAGGCGGTCCATCCCTCTTCGGGGGAGCCATCCGTCGAGGTCTCCACCACCTGGATCCTCCACTTGACGAGGTCCCGAACGAACCTCTCGGCGACTGCGGCCGGGTCGAGCCTCCAGGGCTGGTGGCCTTCGTCGACCGCCCGCTGGATCTCTCGGGCCTCCTCGAGCGTCGTCGCGTCCCAGAAGCCAGGGAAGAACGCGTCCCCCTCACCGGCAGGCTGAGTGTGAGATGGGCTGGAGGACGGGCTCGAGGGGGGCAGCAGGCTCGGTGTCCCGACTCTCTGTCCTGCCCTCTGGCCGAGCAGCTCACCCTTGGCACGGTCCCGCGAGGCCAGCAACCACGGGATGCCGCCGGCGGCCCCCAACACGAGCGCGCCCACCATCGTCGCGGCGACGGCTGGACTCCAGCCCTTGCGCCGAGCCCTCCGCCTGGAGGGCTTCGGGTTCAAGGCGTCCGGATCGGTCAGCTTTCGGCGCATGTTCATGTCTCCTCCCGTCCTCGGATATTCACGACTGGTGGATCATCCGGACCGGAGGTCACCAGAGATTCGTCGTCACGTAACAGTTGGACTACATCCGGCTCAACCCCTCGATCTCACCGGATCGCGCCGGAGTGTTCGTACATCCGTGCGGCGACAATGAAGCCAGAGGTGGCGGTCAATGCTCCAACCGACCAGATGGCCGTGGCAAGCCCGAACGCGTCGGCCAAGATCCCGGCGAGGATGGCACCGATCGCGAAGCCGGCGTCCCGCCACAGCCTGTAGACGCCGACGGCCGAGGCTCGCCATCGTGGATCGGCCACGTCGCCGATCGCCGCGAGCAACGTCGGGTACACCATGGCCGTCCCCAGCCCGAGAAGCACGGCACCGATGGCCCAGGCCCGAACCCGCGCGTGGCCGCGATGAGCCCGATTCCCACTGCCTGAACCCCCATACCCGTGGCGATGAGCCACTTGCGTCCGATCCGGTCCGATAGCCCGCCGGTGACCAGTTGTCCCAGGCCCCAGACTCCCGGATACAGCGCGGCAAGGACTCCTATCTGCGCCACCGAGAGCCCGGCACGGGAGAAGAAAAGCGGAAAGAGTCCCCAGGCCACCCCGTCGTTCAGATTGTTCACCAGACCGGCCTGGCTGCAGGCGGAGAGCGCCCGCTCTCGGAAGCTGGTTCGGACGAACACTTCCCGCATCGAGATGCTCCGGCCGGCTCTCTCGGCGGATGAAACGTGCTCCTCGGCCTCTCGTGTGGCGTGGCCACGAGTCTCTCGGACGAATAGGGCCGACAGCCCGAGGCCGAGTCCCGCATAAGCGATCCCCAGGAAGAAGGGACCCGGCCGCAGCCCGGCCCGCTGGGCGATGAATCCCGTGGCCATCGCGGTGAGGGCCACCGCGGCATAGCCGGAGGCCTCGTTCAGCCCCATGGCCAGGCCGCGGCGCCTCGGCCCGACGAGGTCGATCTTCATGATCACCGTGGTGGACCAGGTCAGGCCCTGGTTCACGCCGAGCAAGACGTTCGCCACCACCACCCAGGTCCACGCAGGGGCCCAGATCAATAGGAGGGGTACGGGGAGACCGGCCACCCACCCGGCCACCAGGATGGGCTTCCGGCCGACCCGATCCGAGAGCGTGCCCGCCGCGAAGTTGGTTACGGCCTTCACCAGGCCGAAGGCGACGATGAACGTGAGTGCGGCGGTGAAAGCCTCCAGGCGGAAGACCTGGGCGGCGAGGAGGGGCAGGACTGTCCGTTCCTGCCCGACCATCCCGCCAACGAGAGCGTTCACGCCCACCAGGAGCGAGAACTGGCCCAGATTCGCCCTGAGCCCTAGCTCGGTGCGTCGGTCGCGGGGGATTGACTCTCCTTCCACGCGCCGAATCCGCCGGGGAGGATGGACAAGTCCCGGAACCCCGCGCGCTCCAGGACCGAGATGGCCGAGCTCGCTCGCTCCCCTTGCCCGCAGTAGGCGAGGATCGGGGCTGTCTTCGGCAGTTCATCGGCCCGCTCGGCAAGCTCGCCCAACGGGATGTGTCTCGCCCCCGGGATCCCTCCTGCCGCCACCTCGCTCGGCTCCCGCACGTCGAGCGCGATCGCTCCCCGTAGGAGCGACCTGGTGGCCTCGCTCGGATCCACCACCTTCGATCGGGCAATCGGTTTCCGGTCGTGCTCCCAGGCCGACATGCCTCCGGCCAGCCACCCGGCGAAGATTTCGTAGCCCACGAGGAGCGCCTCCTCGACGACCTTTCCGATCCGGACGTCCTCGGTGACGAAGGCGAGCGGGACTTGAGGCGGCACGAGCCATCCCAGCCACACGGGGAAGGAGGACCGGAGCGGGTTGGAGAGTGAGCCCGGGACGTGTCCGGCCGCGTAATCCGAGACAGATCGGACGTCCACGACAAGCGCCTGCTTGATAGCTCCTTCGAACTCGGTGGGTCCCAGGGGAGGTGGACCGGAAATCCCAGACCGCA